>JAFGVF010000034.1 GCA_016938155.1 Candidatus Cloacimonadota bacterium | reverse complement strand
ATAGATAGCGGTTTTTGGAAGATAGCGACTTCGATGAGGCAATCTAAATCAGAAATAGATTACGATGTGCAGTCTAATAGAGGGTTAATTCCGTTCAGGTGGTTGACTTCCGAAACACAAGTAGAATATCAAACATTCAAGCGAACAATGTCTCTGAATGCTCACTTTATATCCCCGCAAAAGGCTGATGGGAGCTTTCATAACAGGTGTTGGAGCAGCTCGTTTAATACACTTTATCATCAGCAATTATCCCGTAAGTTTGACATAGGGCTTGAGGGAGATTACAGTCTTATGGGAGCGGATTGGCGATATAATGGAGAGCAATACGGTAAACTTGATAAGGTTGAGTTGTTCCATGCTACCGGCTGGATTTCATATCAACCCCGTTCATCGCTTACCTTAATCGGAGGTGGTAAATGGTTTTCTTCCCGTTGTGGAGATGATTCCTACCTCGACATCTGGCCCTTCAGTTTCATGGATGTGTTTCTCGATAGCCGTACTCGTCTAAAAAAAGCTGATATTGATGCTCTCAGCCCCTTCCTGTCCGCAACTTGGAAAAAAGGATTCCGCTATGGAAGCCTTTCCGGTGAGTTAAAACTTACTGCTGAATACAATCACCTCTTCCAAAAACAGGATATTGTCATCAAGCAACGCTACTACATAATGTTCCCCTTCTTCCTTGGCTACGACACAAATGAATATGATTTCAGCAATGAGATTGACGGATATTTTGTCTTACCAATCTCCACCACACTTGCCTGGAAAGAATGGACACTTTCATGTAAGATTCAACAGGTTATCCCCGTTAAATGGAAAGATATAGACCTTCAGGATTCAAATCCCAATCAAACGAGTCAAAATAAAACCCGTGATTCAGGTGGAACCAGATTAATCATTGTGCTCTCCGCTCCACTATAGGATAAGTATTTCAATAACTGATTGCAATCTCAGTCTTATGAGATTGAGACAACCAACCCTTGGTTAACCGTACCTCATCCATATCCCAACCGTGGCTTCCACGGTCAACCCACGGTTGAGCCACGGTTCACCCACGGTCGGGTTTCTCAAATTCGCCAGACAAAAGCCAGTGAATAAGTTCCTTATTTCATCAGCACCATACATTTGGTTGCTGTGTATTCACCTGCTTGTAACCGATAGTAATAAACTCCGCTGGATACCGTTTTGCCACTAACATCCTTTCCATTCCAGATTACGGAATGGCTTCCCTGGTTAACCATCTCATCCATGAGAGAATGCACAAGCTGTCCTTTGATGTTGAATATATCCAGAGTTACCTTGCATCTTTCTTTGATATCGAAGCTGAAAGTTGTTTCCGGATTAAAGGGATTAGGGTAATTATTATTCAAACGAGTTATGAGAGGCAAACAGCTTTCCTGATTAGCTAAGACATCCATTTGAATATTGATGGTATGCGTTTGGTCGGCTGTAATAACGACATCTTCCTGAATATAATCAACATATCCATCTGCTGTGCAAGTTACAGTATATGTTCCTGCCAGGATATCTCTGAAATATGTTCCGGTATCTGATGTTATCGCAATTTCATCGCCAAAAGAGACAACTGCACCGACTATAGGAATATTCGGACTCGTATATACAATTCCGGTTACTGTACCATACATATTGCTTCTTTCAATAGTGTCAGTAAAGGAATAATCAGACACCACTCCGCCGGTATAAACGGTTTGTACAGCCCACCTGTAAATTGCTGGGGCAACATCAAACCACTCTGTATCAACAATCATAGTATCGGTTATTGCCTCTTCTCCTACAAGCTGCCAATTATCGTGGCTTTCTTCCGTTCCCTCGAGCAGTCTGAAGACATTATAACCAATCATCTGACGATTATTTCCATGAAGGTTAGTAACTCCATTAGCTGATAAAGGTATTAAGTCCCTTACATCTGAGGGAGCCGTCATACCTGCATAACCTTCAATATTCCAATTAAAATTGCAATACGAGTTTACTGCAAGCAGAGTAGTCCAATTCCCCTGCCAGTAGATCATATTGCTGAAGCCGTTTACAGCCGGTCCTTCGTCCACTCCGGCATAGGCAGGATTAACTCCCGTTACATCACAGAGAAATCCGAACCAAAGCTCTTCCGTTCCGGTAATAGGCACAGGTGTATTCAAGATTATCGTATTCCAGCTGTTTAAAACGGGGATAATCGGTTGGTCAACAACCATTGTCCCTGGTTCTGTAGCTGTACCACCCGTCCATACACGAACGGAGAAATTACCTCCGGTTGCAGGCCAAATTTTAACTGCTTGCAGATAACCACCTGCATAATCGGTAAGGTCGCTTGCGGGGAAACGGATTGCTACATCAAAGCTTAAAGAACCGCCTGTCCCGAATGAGGTATAGTTCTCACCATTATCATAAGCGAGCCAGCCTTCCTCGGCTGCAATTGGTTCTTCCCAGGTTATGGTTACGGTTGACAGGGTTGAGTCTTCCACAGCCAGCACATTCATGGGTGGATAAGCAAGCTCATTCACAATCAGGTTTCCAGCATCCATATCTGTCTCTCCAACTGTCAATAGTCCTGATGTAACCTGATAACTATCTGCGGTTATTTCATAATTATATGTCTGACCTGCATATACATCATTTATCACAAAGTTACCATTTGCATCGGTTAGAGTTGTAAAAGAGGCATATCCATAAAGCGAAAGCTCTGCTGTAGCAATGCCAATATCAGGTGCATCACTCCCAACGATTCTTCCATTCACAGTGACTAATCCGAGCAATGTCAGGTTAAAATCCTCTGTGGTTGTTTGGTTCTCAACGATTGTAACATCACTCGATTCGATTGAATAGCCAATTTTAGAAGCAGTTATCGTATGTTCACCGGTTGGGATGTATGGGAAGGAATAACTTCCATCAGCTCCGGTTGTATAACTGCGAACAGAATTACTTACAGTAACAGTTGCCCCATCCAAAGGGGAGCCGTTTACAGTAACAATACCGTTTAATGATCCCATTCCTGTGACAGTTACCATAAAAGTAGTCTTGGGGAACTGCCCTGTTACGCCGGTAGTCGGCGGATTCGTTGGCTCAATTATAGAATTATCGTTGTAGGTCATCAAGGATCTATTATTGCCAACGGTCTGACAATAGAAGTAATCCGATGGTCCATAATAATCCTGTTCATAAGGACGCTGAACCATCATAACAAGGTTCTCTCCACTATAAAAAAACGGGGTTGTGAAAGTAATTACAATATCATTGTTTCCGGGAGGATAAATAACATCACCTGCAAATACTTGCGTCAGTGCTGAGGAAGGAATCCAACCATTACTGAGATTTGTCCTCGCTGTCTCACCGAGCCAGATATTAGTCGGTTTATTGGGAAGGTTATCCTGAAAGTTGTTATAGAATTTTATCCCTGTAATCATTCCGCCAATATTCAATTCTTCCGATAAATAGATAGTCTCAAACAGACTGTTTCGGTAGTACATGTTTACAGGAATGAGTGCCTGTTGGTCACCTGCCCCGATGGTAACCTCAATAGCCATTAGTGAACTTAAAAAGATAGTTAGTACTATCAAAATTGAGAACAATCTCTTCATGTTTATCTCCTATAGCCCCAGATTAGGGCAGTTTATTGTAACATCTCATATAATTGTCATTTTGTGGCTAAGCTATTAATAAAGTCAAGCAGGAAAACAACATTTATAAACAGGATGTTGAAAAAAAAGGATTACTAACCGAAGCATTTATCAGTTAATAATCCCTACTGTATGTATATTTAGAGTTCTTACTTCAATAGTACTACTCTCTTGGTAGTGCAGGATTGTCCTGCTATCATCCGCACAGTGTACACACCGGAGGATACGCTCTTCCCATTGTTGTCCATACCATCCCAAGTGGTTACATGACTACCACTATTAACATATAAACTTTCCAGAGAGCGAACTTTCTGTCCCTTTGTGTTGAAAACATCTATGTCAACCCAATGATCACTCTCCAAATAAAAGGCGATCGAAGTTGAGGGATTAAAAGGATTCGGAAAAACACTCTGTAAGCCAACAGATTGCTGATCTTCAGGAATATCAGGATTATCTTCATCATCCTCTTTGTTAAGTTCAATCGAAATCGGTCCATGAAACTGAGTTTCCCCGTTTAAACTAAGATTCTGCAACCAATAATACCATGTCCCGTTCTCAACTTCAGTATCGGTGAAAGTATAGGCATGCTCACTTGATGTATTGGTTGGAGAAATCAGAGGACTAACAGCATTAGCTGTAGGAAGTGTGTCAATGGAATTCCGGTAAATGTAATATCCACAAACTCCTGATTCGGACTGAGTTATCCAATCCAATCGTACTAAATCTTGTTGTGTTGTGGTGGCGGTAAAAGAAGTGAGTTCAATTGGTAGAATCTCATCTGAATCAATGGTATTTTGATAAGTTATGTCATCTATAAATAGATTGGCAACATTGCCGACACTACTTTCGCCATAGAACATAAATGAATCAATATTCGCAGTATCAGCCAGCCTGTCTTTCACAAGGTCATCACCGTATAAACTACCATTTATCCATAGGTCAAAGGTATTAGCTGCTATGCTCTGGCTGTTCCCGCCATAAGTATAGTTGATAGTGCTTGCAGTGTTATTACCATAAATTTCAAAATCAAGTAGAATACTCTGTGCGACAGGAGTAGAGCTAATAGTTACCCAAGCACCTGTTCTGCGATACCTGAGATTAACTGTTCCTCCAGATCCTAAAATCATTTGCAATGCTGCAAAAGTCTGGTCATCTGAGAAACCGGAATTTCCTGAAAACCTATCACCATCTCCGGTGAAGAAATAAAAACTACCACTATCTACATTTCCACCCGTACTTGACCCCATTAGCATTGAAAATTTAATCTGAAAGGTCTGACTTGCTGTGTAGTCATAGATGGCAAATTTGTTGTATTGCGTGCTTGTCGGGGCAACAATCCTGAGTTCTGTATTGGTTCCAAGTCCTGCCAGTCCAGGGTTATCCATATTAATACTTCCACCGGCAGTTCCAACACGCACTCTTGCTGTTCCTGAAGGAGGAGCCGGTAAAAATGTTGTTGATTGTCCTGCAGTTATAAATGAGCCTGTTCCCGTACCAAAATCATAATTCCATGTATCTGCAGAGATATTTATCGTAATAGCAAATAGTAAACATAAGAAACTAAAAATCTTATAGCTTTTCACTGTTACCTCCTAGGTTGATGTTAATGCTTTCTAATAGTCACGCAATCAAAATAAATAGCTTGTGTCAAGTTAATCTTGTGTTTAACTCTCTAATATGGAGCTTAATTCTATTGACTTGTGATGAGTACTTTCAGGGAGTTAATGGTGAAGCAGTGACTCCCTTGTTTTTCGTGATAGAGGGGGTTACTCGCGAAGCAGCGGCTTCCTTGTTTCTTGTGTTGTTGTATTAGTGGTTTACAATAATTTGTGCCCAAAAGGGAGGGCTTAATGTTAAACCCCTACGGATATCGTTGTATTTGCTAACCCTATAAGGGTTACTTGTGAATAGCCATGGGTCTGCCGACCCATGGATAATCCCCAAATGACCATTCAGCCCTACATGGGCTGAACTTCTTCACAGCGAGAAGAAACAATTCTCCTGAGTTGTTATGCAATCAAGGCTTCCAATCATTTGCTTTTTCACAAACTTAGAGACTGTTCATCATAACCTATTGATAGCCAAACGAAAAATATGAAACGAGAAGGATTAAGTGCTTTTTTGTTGTTACGAGTAGTTATGTGAATAGGTGCAATAAGCGAGCGAGAACCGACTTTCTTAAAGCGATAAGAAACACGGAACTCCCCTTCGCATGAAGCCCCGCAGAATATAAGAGAGCAAGCAGGGATGCGTGCTGTACGCAAACCTGCAGTTTGAAGAGAAGAAGCAACCCGGAGTGTCGCTCTACAAAAGAGGCAAGCGGGGATGCGTGCCTTACTTTAAGACATGCTTCCAGCCTGCCGAATTTCTTAGTTTACATAATATTATCTCCAAGAACTGTAAAAATACACAGTACACACCTGCATTTATAATGCATTTTACCATTGAAGTGTCCTAAAATAGTTACCAATGTTATTGTATATAAGTTTACATAGTTATTTATTAGGCGATATATACTTCTGATGGTACTTT
>JAFGVF010000370.1 GCA_016938155.1 Candidatus Cloacimonadota bacterium | reverse complement strand
TGATATGATTTATATTCCCCCAGTAATTTTTGCTGATAGCTTAGGCGATAAGGGGTACTGCTAAAACTGTAGCGATCATCAGAGAATTCCGATAATAGACTCAGATTGGAGGATACTGAGAATGTCCCATTTACATAAGGAATTTTTTGACTGACAGAAAGACCGGAACTGCTGCTGTTGGAATAGTCTTCCACATACGAGTAACTGCCGTCTTCAGGACGCTGTAATGTACGAAGCGATCGATTAAAATTAAAAGGACTAAGAGTAAATGCTAATGTTGGAAAAAACTCTTTTCGAATGTTTTGATCATTCAGCATTTGATTCTTATAGTTTAAAGCTGCATTTAGTGCTTCTGTGGAGCGCATAGAATACTTTTCAGTTACGGTTTTAAAATTGAGTATAATTGTTTGCTGAGCATTTATACTCAATGGTAAATAGCATAGTGTTATTATTACCAATAGGCATTTATTTCTCTTCATGTTCTGATTCTTCTTTTTCACTGTGACTATCCCCTTCATCAGATACGAGCATTTGTGTTTTAACCAGATTGTAGTAAAATCCTTTTTTCTCCATAAGTATCTCGTGATTTCCAGATTCTGCTAAAAAACCTTTTTCGAGCACGATTATTTGATCGGCGTTACGTATGGTACTCAGACGGTGCGCTACCACGATAACCGTTCTATTCTTGAAGGCTTCATTCAGAGCTTCATTCAACCGTGCTTCATTCACGCTGTCCAAAGCGTTGGTCGCTTCATCCAAAAAGAGAATATCAGGATTACGATACAAGGCTCTGGCAATGAGTAATCTTTGCTTCTGGCCGCCGCTAAGTCCTCTTCCTGTTTCACCTATTAATGTGTCGAAACCTTTCGGCATTTCCAGAATTTCGTTTCCGATTTGTGCAATCCGACAAGCTTCCTGCACACGGTCATAGTCCGTTTTCTCATCGAACAATACAATATTATTCAAGATTGTATCATTGAATAACTTGCCGTCTTGCATTACGACTCCGCACATGGAGCGCCATTGTCTCAGTCCGATATTTTCCACATTCATTTCTCCCATCCTTATCTCTCCGTAAGAGAGTTTGTACATTCGTACCAAAAGTTTTAATAAAGTTGATTTACCGCTTCCGCTTCCTCCAACTATTGCAGTTACCTTCTTATTGGGTATATGTAAACTTATGTGTTGTAAAACAAAAGGGCTGTTGGGATGATATTGAAACATGACGTTTTGAAGCGTTATGTCTCTGTTTGTAGGCAGTATTTCACTTTTGCCGGTTGTCATTATTTCCTCTTCGTCTTGCAGTTGCCGGATTTCATTGATTCTATAGAAGCTAATCTTAGCATACTGTGCAGAAACTACGAAATTGATAAATTGAATTAACGGGCCATTCAACATTCCGAGAATAAACTGAGCAGAAATCATTACTCCAAAGGTAATCTCGCCATTTATCACAGCCATTGCGCAATAGAATACGATTGCCATGTTTTTTATGCTATCAATAAACTGTGCACCTAAGTTTTGCATATTGGTTACATTTAGCACGCGTTGATTCACTTTATACAAGCGAGCCTGAATCTCTTCCCATTTCCAGCGTCGAGGTTTTTCAATATTATAAATCTTGATATCTTGAATAGCTGAAACGGTTTCCACCCAATAGCTCTGATTCTTTGAAATCAGTTCAAAGTATTCCCAATCCAGCTTCTTTCGTATGGATAAGAATAAAAGCACCCACAAAACATAGAGTATAGAACCTCCTAGAAAAATATAAAATAATACAGGGTGATAGAGAAACAAGATAACGCTGAAAACTATGAATGTGAACATGGAGAAGATAAAGGATAGGGAGTTATTCATAATAAAACTCCGAATTCGCTCATGGTCTTGTGCACGTTGCAGTATATCTCCAATCAATTTATTCTCAAAGAATGTGACGGGTAGTTTCATTAGTTTGACCAGATAATCTGAGATCAGAGCAATATTTACACGAGAAGTGATATGCATCAAGATCCAGTCGCGAACAACATTGAAAATTGTAACACTTAATAAGATGGTTACATTCCCAATCAACACCATATTTATAAAACTAATATCAGATGTTTTGATTCCGATATCTATCACAGCTTTTGATATAAAAGGGAGAAGTGCTTGAAGTAATGTAACAAGAGTCATAATCAGCATAATGATTATAAACTGTTTGCGGTAAGGAACCAAATAGCGTAATATGCTGATAAAGCTTTTTTGCTCCATCTTTTTTTGGATCTTCGTTTGTTTAAAGTCTGCCATTGGTTCGATTGCTAAAGCTATTCCTCTTTTCTCTCCAGATAATAACCAACTATCTTGAAACTCTTGATGAGAGTATCGAATTTTCCCTTTTGAAGGGTCTGAAACATACACATATTTCTTTGTGATTTTATAGGCTACGATAAAGTGATTCTGCTTCCAAAAGATCACTATAGGTAAAGGAACGTCATTGACTAAATCCTCTATTGTGGCTCTAATGGCTAAACTGCGTAAGCCAATAGCTTCAGCTCCAGTACTAATATCCAATAACGAAACTCCTTCTTTGTGAATGCCACATTGATCACGAAGGTATTGGAGTGAATAGAAACGGCCGTAATATTTGGCGATAATTTTTAATGAAGCGGGTCCACAATCCTGAGAATCCATTTGATACTCAACAGGAAAGCGATCTATAATCATGGTATTCATATCTATTGGTAGTTATTTTGTTCCTAATGACTTGAGGTTGTCAAATAACCTCTCAATTAGTTTTTTGTTTTTGGTAATTATCTCTGCCGTGCCTTTACTCTCAAAATCAATGTTTAAAGTGATACCATAGTTGGTAACAGCTCCATTAGGGAAATTTACTATAGCTAGATAACTATCAACGTCACCATCTTTTGTCTTAAATTGACTAGGAATTTTTGAGATTCTTTTTATCTCGCCTTTTAGTAATCCATACTCATCATACGGATAATTGTTAATTTTGACATTGACAAGCTGCCCGATTTTTACTTTTCCGGCTCCAAAAGCTGGTATGCGTACTTCACCAAACAAGCCATTTTGTTTGGGAATAATAGAAAGGACGTCTTTACCAGCCTCAACAAAACAATAATTACGCCAGAAACCCAGAAATTCGAGTTCACCTGCAATTGGTGATATCAGGAGATAGCGTTCTTTCCAAACGAATATTTGGTTCAGTAAGTTGCTACGCTTTCCCAGTGCGTCCGATAAAAGTTTCTCTCTGGTTTCATTTTGTTCAAGATTAACACGCTTTATTTCTATTTCGTTTTTATTAATTCGAGCTTGTACAGTCGCACCGTTACTCTCTGTGTTCCAGAAACTTTCAAATGCATTAAGGTACGATGTGCGTTGTTTGTCCAGATCCTGCTCTGTTATTGCTTTATGAGCAAATAATAATGAATCTTTATATAATTCTTTACTACTCAGGTTCAAAGCGTCTCTGCTTATCTCTCTGCCTGCATTCACATGACGCAATATCTGGCGATCAGAGGCTATCTGACTTTGCAAGTTAATTATGGCAGTGGTGTAAAGGTCGGACTCAAGATGTTGTTTGAATAGATTTAAAGCCAATAGATACTGGTTGAATACATCACTGATCTCACCCATTGAATTTTTCAATGGCTCTAGTGCTCCGTATTCCAATGTGTCAAAAGGCATATACAGAAGAGTTTCTAGCTCTAGAACATCTTTTACGACAGCCGCATTTTGAATGCTAGCCAATAGTTCTTTACGTTGAACAATATCTCCATCTTTATGATATAATTGTAATTGCCCGTTCACTTTTGCTACCAACCGTATTGGAGCAGCTCCGGCAGTGAGTGAGATATTTCCATCGACTGTATCCGGATAGGATATAATGCATGATAGTGTGAATGCAATAACTACTAGTATGGAAACAATTACGGCGATATATATTGCTCCTTTAGTAGGCATTCTGTCTACAATGACTTGTACCTCCTCACAACGTTCATTGCTATAGGGGGTAATTTGTTGATTTGTTTCTTTTGATTCAGTAGGCATATTTAAAATTAGTCTTCAATCTGTTACTATAATGGTTTTCAAATATTAATTCTGTTCTATAAAGTTCGTAATTACGACTTTGACTCTTTCTTAAATCATTTAATAGATCCGCCTTGTTTTTATTTTTATAATATAATTCTGGCATGTGTTTTCTTAATAATATTTGTGCTATTATTATACTCTTTGCTAAATGAGCTTGATATCGATAATCACATCTCAAAAATATTTGCGATTAACCAGCTTTATCCCAAAGTCAAATTTAAAATTCT
>JAFGVF010000369.1 GCA_016938155.1 Candidatus Cloacimonadota bacterium | reverse complement strand
CCCGATAGGTTTTCACCAAAATGCTTCTTAACTTTCTCAACGAGAACCTTCTTCTGAGCATCGTTTACATCTTCAACAGCCTGCAGAACTCGAGAAGGTACACCCATTTCTTTTTCCATTGCTATAAGAGCTTTAACATCTTTCGGGAAACAACTTCCACCATAGCCAACTCCAGGATAAATGAATTTATAGCCAATTCGAGTATCCGAACCGATACCATTTCTAACTTCAGCAATATCAGAACCCATCTTTTCACAAAGAGATGCTAACTCATTCATGAAAGATATCTTTGTAGCAAGCATTGCATTGGCAGCATATTTAGTCATCTCAGCAGAACGGATGGACATGATTATTACTCTATCGTTTGTTCGATTGAAGGGTTCGTATAATGCTTTCATAAGCTCACCAACACGAACATTATCAACACCAACAACTACACGGTCAGGTTTCATGGAGTCTTCTATTGCAGCTCCTTCCTTTAAGAATTCTGGATTTGATACAACATCGAACTCGAAGTTTGTACCTCGTTGGGCTTGAATCTTAAGGATTTGTGCTTTTACTTTATCTGCAGTTCCGACAGGTACGGTAGATTTATCAACCACAACTTTGTAATCATTCATATAATTTGCAATATCAGAAGCTACAGATAGTACATATTGCAAATCTGCAGAACCATCTTCATCGGGAGGAGTTCCAACTGCAATGAAAATCACCAGTGACTTTTCTACGGCAGTCTTGATATCTTTAGTAAATGATAATCTTCCTTCTGCAACATTCCGTTGTACCATTTCTTCTAATCCCGGTTCCCATATCGGGATTTTACCGGCATTAAGCATTTCAATCTTTCTACTGTCATTATCCACACAGATAACATCGTTACCCATCTCAGCGAAACATGTTCCTGTAACAAGTCCGACATATCCTGTTCCAACAACTGCTAACTTCATAATTCCTCCATTTATTCTTTCTTTTTTTTAATATATCCATTTGGATTCTTGGTTTGCCAGTTCCAAGCATCTTTACACATATCATCGATTGTTTTCTCAGCTTTCCAACCTAATAAATGTTCAGCTTTTGTGGGATCGGCATAACTGATTGGTATGTCTCCTTTCCGTCTCTCAGTGAAAATATACGGAATTTTTATACCTGAAGCTTTTTCGTATGCTTTTACAACTTCTAAGACAGAGTATCCATGACCTGTCCCAAGATTGAATATTTCCATCCCGGATGAATGATCGAGGCGAGATAAAGTACTAAGATGTCCTTTAGCCAAATCCACTACATGTATATAATCGCGAATGCAGGTCCCATCTGAAGTTTTATAATCAGAACCAAAGATTTTCAGTTCTTTGTAAACACCCTGAGCCACTCGTGATAGATAAGGAAAAAGATTAGAGGGTATCCCTGAGGGATCCTCTCCAATTAGTCCGGTAGGATGAGCTCCGACAGGATTAAAATATCTAAGAATCTGAATCTTCCATTCAGGGTCTGAAACAGATAAATCTGTTAAGATTTCTTCAATCATCAGCTTTGATCTGCCATATGGACAATCTGCACCTAAAACATTGTTTTCTTTAATCGGTAAAGTCTCAGGTATTGCATAAACAGTGGCGGAACCGCTAAAAATAAGGTTTAAGACTGCTTTTTTTCTCATAACCTTCAAGAGATAAATTGTACTTAGCAGATTGTTTTCATAAGTGTCAAGTGGGTTTGTTACTGACTCTCCCACAGATTTTAATCCTGCAAAGTGGATTACTGCATCAAAAGAATACTTATCAAATCCCTTACTTAGTTCTGCTTCATCCCGTAAATCGATTTGCTCAAACTCAGGCATGGCTCCTGTTATAATTTCAATTCTTGATAGTACTTCAATTTTGCTGTTTGAAAGATTATCAAATATTGTTACATGATATCCGGCATTAAGTAATTCGACAGCAGTGTGGGATCCAATATACCCGGTTCCACCTGTCAGCAGAATATTCTTTGAGTTAGTTTTCATAAACAACTTTTACATCAGATGAGCTAACGGTAATTTCAACAGCCTGATGAAGTAAGTCAACATTAAGTATTAACTTATTGGAGTTACTGATAGATTCGAGATAACCTTTTAACCCTTTGAACGGTCCTTTTTCAATTACTACTTCAACTCCTTTTTCAAGATACTCTCTGGGAACCATTATAGCACCACGACTGCGATAATTATAAAGTGATTGTAACTCATCCAGAAGCTGCTTTTCACTTGGTATCTTCAAAACAGTACTGACACATCCTGAGTTGTAGATATGTTTCATGCCTTCATAATTTGTTTTAATGAAGATATAACCTGTAAATAGAGGTTTTGTGAATTTCACTTTTCGATACTGATATGTTTTGATACTGTCTGTCATGGGAAGGTAATAATGAATCCCAAGTTTATGGGCATATTCTGCCAACTTCTTCTCCATGCGATGCTTAGTGCGAATTACGCTCCATTTGACATCTCCAGAAGAAGGTGTTAGGTCACCTAAAAGCTCTTGAACTTCTATCGGTTTGTGTGTAGCCATAAGAAAAAAGAGGGAGTTCGTACAAAATGTGCGTACTCCCCTAATACTGCTTTATAATAGGACGATGTTATCAGCTTTAATACCTTTAGTAGCATTTCTTGTATCAAGAATTGGTACTCCGGTATTTACAATTGCCTGATAATCGTACCATTTATGATCAGTGATAATGATAATAATATCATAATCGGTTAACTTAATTCTATCCCAGGGAACTGTAGTATAGTCTTTACCATTGAATTCATTGTGGAAAGAGGATACATGAGGGTCATTGATAACGAAATGTACATCAAGAGATTCGAGTTCCTTGATTACTCTTTCAATTGGTGATTCACGGTGATCTGCAATATCTTTCTTATAAGCAGCTCCTAAAAGAAGAACTTTTGCTTTTGATATACTTAACCCTCTTTTATTGAGCATTTTAATTGCTCTTTGAACCACATATTCCGGCATGGAGTTATTGATTTCACCGGCTAATTCAATCAGTCTGGTATGATAAGCATATTCACGAGCTTTCCATGTGAGATAGAACGGGTCGAGAGGAATACAATGACCGCCTATACCGGGACCGGGATAAAAAGCCATAAAGCCATAAGGTTTGGTTTTGGCTGCTTCGATTACTTCCCACATATTGATTCCCATTCTTTCACAGAGAATAGTCATCTCATTGGCTAAAGCTATATTGATATTACGGAAAGTATTTTCATATATCTTTTCCATCTCAGCAACTTCAGGACAAGAAACAGTATGGATGGGTGCATCAAGAATTGCTTCATAGAAAGCTTTGGCTATTGCATTACACTTAGGTGTTACTCCGCCAACAACCTTGTCAGTATTGGCTGTATGGAAGCTCTGATTACCCGGATCGACTCGCTCAGGTGAGAAAGCGACATACATATTTTCTCCGATTACAAATCCTTTATTCTCAAGAGCAGGCATGACAATCTCCCTTGTAGTACCTGGATAAGTCGTACTTTCAAGGATTATTAATGTTTGCTCTGTAACAACTTCAGCAAGAGAATCTGTAGAGGAACGAACATACGATGAGTCCGGTTGCTGGTATTTGTCCAGAGGTGTCGGAACTGCAGTCATAATGATATCTGCTTCTGAAAGCGGGTCATATTCACAGGATGCACTCAGCATTCCTTTTGCCACTAAATCACGAAGTTCATCATCATCTACATCTCCAATGTAGTTTTCTCCTTTGTTAACTGAAGTAACTGCATGTGTACTGACATCGACTCCCAGTACTCTGTACCCCTTTCTTGCCACTGCAACCGCCATCGGTAAGCCTACATAACCTAAACCTACGACACCGATAACGGCAGATTTGTCCTGAATCTTTTTTATTAAATCCATAAATCCTCCATGTATCTCATTTTTTAATATCTGTAATGCTCAGGCTTGTAAGGTCCATTTTCGGAGACACCTATATACTCAGCCTGCTTTGGCGATAACTTAGTTAATCGTACACCAAGTTTGTCAAGATGTAATCTTGCAACTTCTTCATCAAGTTCTTT
>JAFGVF010000368.1 GCA_016938155.1 Candidatus Cloacimonadota bacterium | reverse complement strand
TCAAGTTGTTACGGATATTGATACTGTTACTTTAAGTGCTCTTGCTGATGAATTCAAAGTTAATCAGAAAGTTGTTGTAACTGCTTCTGCTACTTATGAAACAGGAGCTGATGTTACTAACAATACCCTAATTACTTTCTCAACTACTTTGGGATCTTTCGAAGATTCAGCTGAGAATATTTTGGGGAATGCTGTTTCAATACCAACATCTAATGGTAGTGCTTCCGTTATTTTGAATACCGGCTTAAGAGCAGACGCAGGTTCACTTACGGCAATGGTTAGCAATGTAACACCTGCAACCCATAACTTCTTAGTAAAAAACGGCAGACCTGCTGTGTTAGAAATTAGCTCTTACATTAAAGAGCATAATTCTGATGTTATTATCGATACAACAGACACATGGCCGGTAAATAGTCCATATGATATTGAAATTCAAACTAAGGTAAAAGATGCTTATAACAATAAGTGTCCCGGTGCTGCAGTTAAGTTCATCACTGACCTTGGCACTTATGAGTCTCAGAATCAGGAGTTAATAAGAAATTCAGATGCCAATGGTATTTCTAAAGTATTGTTCACTCCGGGTTTATCGGCAGGTGTTGCCAATATGACAATCTCTGCAAATCAGGATACTTTACAATCCCAATATATCTTTACAGTAACATCTGATGACTTGTATTCAATTTCATTTACCACTGATAATCAAATCAGTATTAATGTGATTGGAACAGGTGGTCAGGAGTCAGCTATATTGAATGTTAACTTACGAGACATCAATGGTAATCTGTTGAATAACCCAACAACATTGTATTTCTGGATTAGAAACACAAATCCTCCGGATGGTGCAAATCTTAATAACCAGAACTTTGGTTGGACTGATGATCCTGTTGAAGTAACTTCAAGCGGAGGTATCGCACAGGTTGCTGTAAATGCAGGTACAGAATCAGGTATTATCAGTGTACTTGTCTCAACTTTAGAAGACCATAATACTTATTCAAACGATGCTGATGCAGCAATTGCAGGTGCAATATACGCCCGTAAGCCAAACATCTCCATTAATAGTGGTCCACCTTACTATATTGAGCCTTTTATCGGTGATTTCAATACCGGTGAAGATTTGGGTGGTGGATTATGGAGAATAATTGCCGGTGCCAATGTTAAGGATTTGTATGGTAATCCTGTTGGATATGGCACAAGTATCTTGTTTGAATTAGACCGTCCTCAGAATGTTGACGCCAGTATTGTTGCAGAAGCCTATGTCGGTAATGAAAGCGTTGATGGCGATTCATTAGCTGGCGTAGCCTATACAACAGTTTCCTATCATGGAGCTAATACTTATGATGATGTGACAATCATAGCAACTACAATTGGTGCAAATGGTCAGGAAGTTAGTGGTAATTCTACATTACCGTTACCTTTAAATGGACCTCAGATTGAAATGCAACCAACACCAGGTGTTTTGGAGTTTCTACCCGCTACAGCTGATGGTCATGGTTACCAGTACAATGCGATTGCAACGCTGATAGTGGTTAAATTGACTGATGGTCAAGGTAATCCTGTTAACGGTGGTTTTATTACATGTGATGCAGACCATGGATGCTTCATTAATTATACCGGTACAAGCTATGGTCCGCTTACTTTTAATGTACATCAATATCCCACTAATCCTGCAAATTCAGGAGCTTCAGTTACAGAAACGACTTTCTGGTTCAATCAAGATGGAGAACTTGAGAAAGGTGTTGCCACTTTCTGGTGGGCTGTTAATAACTATGAAGTAACTCCTTGGTTTAATGGTGTACCCGGGCAAACACCCGGTCAGATAAGAGGCCGTTTACTTGGAACAGCAGCATTGTCTAATACACAGGTAACTGTTTATAATTACAGCCAAGATGTAATATTCCCTGAATAAATACAATCTATCCGGGTGAGGAAACTCACCCGGATAACTTAAAAGGATATAGATATGGCTTTTAACCCGCAATTTGCTAGATTGGGAGAAGTTCTGATTCATAACAATTCCATAAGTGAAGAAGAACTTAAAGAAGCCCTTATAAAGCAGAATAACTTCGGTCTCAAAATCGGTGAAACTTTAATAAAGCTCGGATACCTCAAAGAGAAAGCTCTTATGCTAGCACTAAGCCAACAGCTTGGATATGTAGTTGTTGATGAGTCAACTCTACTTGATGTACCTGTTGAAATAGTCGCACTCATTCCAGAAGCTTTTGCTTTTGAAAAAAGGGCTATGTGCATAAAAGTAGATGACGATGGATTAGTTGTCGCTATGACTGACCCTGAAGATATCGAAGTACTTGATAGTTTAAAGAAAGTAACCGGTAGAAATATCAAACCTATTCTGATAGGTGATTCTTTATTAACTGACGCATTAGAGAAATACTATAAAAGTATCAGAACTACATCAGAAGTTGAAAGTGCTGTTGGTGGATTTGATTTTGTGCAATTAGATGAAGATGAAAATGAAATTACTATCGAGACAAGTAAAGAAGCAGATGCTCCTGTTGTTAAATTAGTAAATCTGTTCTTTACAGAAGCTATAAAATCAGGTGCAACAGACATTCACATCGAACCAATGACTAAACACACGAGAGTTCGTTTCCGTGTCGATGGTTCATTACGAGAAGTCATGAATCCCCCGATTGGTATGCATAACGGTATTGTTTCATTAGTGAAAGTGATGGCAAAACTCAATATAGCAGAACGACGCTTACCTCAAGATGGTCAGATTTCATTGAAGACTCAAATGAAAAGCGTAGATGTTCGTGTCTCTCTTACTCCTACAGTTCTTGGAGAAAAGATTGTTATGCGTTTACTTGATAAGGGTGAATTTGGTTTCAAACTTGCTACCCTTGGTTTTGAAGAAGAGGATATGGAAATCTTCAAGCGTGTTATAAAAAGACCTTACGGTATTATTATCGTATCTGGTCCAACAGGTAGTGGTAAATCTACTTCCTTACATGCTGCTTTAAAAACTATATATACTGTTGAGAACAATATCGTTACAGTTGAAGACCCTGTAGAGTATCGTCTTGAAGGTGTATGTCAGATTGAAACAAAATCACAGATTGGGCTAACTTTTGGAGCAGCACTTCGCTCAGTTATGCGTCAAGACCCTGATATCGTTCTTCTTGGTGAGATTCGTGATAACGAAACAGCTGATATTGCTATCAAATTTTCATTAACAGGTCACCTTGTTTTCTCTACTCTTCATGCTAATGATGCTCCTGCAACTATAACTCGTTTGATTGATATTGGGATCAAACCATTCTTGGTTGGTTCTTCTTTATGCCTCGTTATGGCACAAAGACTCGTTCGTAAAGTTTGTTCACATTGTGCTGCAGACTATGTACCATCTGATCAGGAATTATTAGAAGCCGGACTGACTCGTGAAGGAGTAAAGGATTTCAACTTCAAAAACGGAACTGGTTGCGTACACTGTAACAATACAGGATACGCAGGAAGAACAGGTATTTTTGAGCTTCTTAGAGTTGATTCAGAAATACGCCAGTTGATTTTTGATGGAGCAAACCAAGATAACATTCGTGATTTGGCTATTAAAAATGGAATGAGAACACTTCATGATGCTGCTATCAGCAAAATGAAGCGTGGTATCACTTCAATTCGTGAAGTTATCAAAATGACTGTAATTGATGATTAATAAAGAGAAAAGGTAAGATTATGCCTGCATTTCAATATACTATCAAAGATGCAAAGGGAGCTCGCACTGAGGGTGTGATAAAAGCTTCCACGATGGATGAAGCAGTTGATAAATTAAGTAAGGAAGGAAGTACGATAATTACTATTAAAAGTGCTTCTGAAGGTGCCTTCAAGGGTAAACTGTCTTTATTTGATAAGTTAATGCTCACTTTCTATAAGTGGAAAACCGGAGTTTCACTAAAAACTATCGTATTTTTTACTCGTCAGCTTTCAACTATGATATCAGCAGGTCTTACCATTGAGAAATCTATTCAGGACCTTGAAAAAGAAGAGAAAAATAAGAAGTTTAAGCGTGTTCTTCACAAGCTTTCGGATGACATAAAGAAAGGTTTTTCTCTGTCAGAAGCAATGGAGCAACATCCTGGTGTATTCCAGCCGTTGTTTGTTTCTCTTGTTAAAGCGGGTGAAGTCTCAGGTACACTTCATACTATTCTTTCTCAGTTAGCTGATTATTATGAAAAAATGGAAGATACAAGAACGAAGGTTTACTCTGCAATGGCGTACCCGATTTTCATTGTTATCTTTCTTATTTTAGTTGCCTGGGGTATGTTTGTTTATATTATTCCTAAATTCGCTGAAGTTTACTCAAATTTCAATGCTGACCTACCGGGTCCAACACTTCTTGCGATAAATATCAGTAATTGGATCAGATCTAATATTATCCTGACTATTGGTATTGTTATTGCTTCCATCCTTGGACTGTTTGTTGTCAGTTTAACCGACAGAGGTAGATATATCATTGATACTGTTATCTTAAAAATTCCTGTTATTGGAAGCCTTATGACTAATAGTATTATGAGTAAATTTGCTCGTACATTCTCTATTCTCATGACTGCCGGTGTTCCTATCATGGAAGTACTTGAGCTTTCTGAGAATGTGGTACAGAATGCTGTTGTGGAAGCGGCAATTCGTCGCTCCAGAATAATGGTGAAAGAAGGCTATAGCGTCGCCGGTGCCTTCAGAAAGACCGGAGCTTTTCCTTCAACACTATTACAGTTAACCGCAACAGGAGAAGAAACAGGAGATATGGATAAGCTACTTGGTAAAGCTGCTGATTTCTATGAGAAGTTAGTCGATTCAGTTATTGAAAGATTGACTTCATTAATCGAGCCATTGCTTATTGTCTTAATGGCCGGTGTTGTTGGTACTTTAGTTGTAGTTGTTTACTTGCCTGTGTTCGATTTAGGTCAGGCAATGTCCCAAGGCTTAAAATAATAGAGTTTATACTAACTATAAAGAAGCCCCTTTTTGGGGCTTTTTTAGTTTGTGCAACAAATTGTTATTGACGAGAAATGCAGTTATATACAATTTATTGCACAATACAATCAGTAAGAGGTGTCATGAAGAGGATATTAGGTTTATTTCTTTTCACAATGTTTGTGGTTATTGTCTCTGCCTTGCAGTTCAAGGTAGTTGAGAATCCAAAAGAAGTACCGATGCATGCGGGTTTTGTTAATCTGCCTGATAACGACAGATATGACAGAAACGGCAATCTCTGCGGGATGCTGATTGTCCGTTCGGGGATAAAAAACCTGAATATAGACAGTCCGATGAAACACCGTCAGATCGAGAAAAATGGAGAGTATTGGGTAATTCTTCAGGACGGGTGCTGGTATGTGGATATCAAGAAAGTTGATTATGCTCCTTTAGAGATTAATTTCCGTGAATCCATAACCAAAATAGATGCCGGTAAGGTATATGAAGTTACCATTGATGCCCTAACCCCCGAAGCCGGTGATCTGATTAATATATCGATAATATCTGACCCTGAGGATGCCGAGAAATGGCTCGACGGTAAGCTACTCGGAACGGGAAAGGGATTCACAGTTAAAAAGGGAACTCATCAATTAGAACTTAAGAAGAACGGATTTAAAAGCCAAAGCAGGGATATAAATGTCAGCAAAGATAATTTCACCTTCGGTACTTATTCCCTGAGTGGGATTGAGCCTGTAAAGGTTACTATTAAATCCGTTCCTGACGGAGCTGATATCTATATAAACAATATCAATGAGGGTAAAACCAATTTACAGCCGTTTTACTTCCCTGGAAGTTATAATCTCAGATTGGTTAAAGATAAATATGATACGGTTGAAGAGACAATTACCGTTACGGAAAACGGGAAGAATGAATTCAGTTTTACATTAACGAAGAATACTTCTTTGCTCACAATCAGCACGACTCCGTCAGATTGCGAAATATACATAAATAAAAGCAAGGTGACAGGAACAAGCAAAGAAGTCTCTGCCGGAACATATCAGATTGAAGTAAAGAAGGAAGGCTATATAAGCGATACCCGAACAGTAGTAGTGCAAAAAGGTATGAACAAAACCGAGAGTTTTACTCTGGTTCAGATAACCGGTAAGCTTCAATTCGTAGTTGCACCGATGGAGGCGTCTGTTACTTTAAAGAGTGGTACAAAAACCATAGAATCATGGACAGGCTCAAACTATCTGAAGTCTGTACCGATTGGGACATATAAATTGGAAGTTACCTGTAATGGGTATAAGTCAGATTCTCAGGATGTTACTGTAAAAGCCGATGAAACGGAGAATGTGAGAGTTACTTTGGAAACTGGAGCTACAAAACCTGCGAATACATTCAGCTCATCCGGAAGTATTGCAATGGTCTTTGTAGATGGCGGAACCTTCCAGATGGGGAGTAACTCAGGAGAAAGCGATGAAAAGCCTGTACATTCTGTAACGGTAAGTGATTTCTATATCGGGAAATATGAGATAACTCAGAAGGAGTGGCAGTCAGTGATGAGGAATAATCCATCTAACTTCAAAGGGGACACCAATCCCGTTGAAAAGGTTAGCTGGTATGATGTTGTAG
>JAFGVF010000367.1 GCA_016938155.1 Candidatus Cloacimonadota bacterium | reverse complement strand
CTATTCCACCGTCACCGACTTCGCCAGATTGCGGGGTTGGTCAACATCTAATCCCCTCAAATCAGCAACATGATAGGCAAGCAATTGTAACGGAATAACCGACAATAATGGTTGAAGTTCATGGATAGTATGTGGAATATAGATTACTTCTTCCGAAATCTTATGCAACTGGTCATCTCCTTCAGAGGCAATGGTAATCAATCTACCTTTTCGAGCCTTCACCTCTTGTAAATTGGAAAAGACCTTATCATAAAGCACATCCTTCATAGCGATGGCGACAACCGGCATCTCTTCGTCTATTAAAGCAATAGGACCATGTTTCATCTCAGCAGCAGGATAACCTTCTGCATGGATATATGATATCTCTTTTAACTTTAAAGCTCCTTCAAGTGCGACCGGGAAGTGCACATCTCGCCCCAAGAAAAGAGCATTCCGAGAATCAACTATCTTCTTGGCAATCTCACGAATCTTATCACTTTGCTGAGTAATTCTGTCAACCTTCTCAGGTATCTTCTTTAGTTCTCCCATATAATGAAGACCATCGACATGCGAGAGATTCCTCATTCTTCCGAATAAGATACCCAACAGATACAGAATAGTGACCTGAGAAGTAAAAGCCTTTGTCGAGGCAACACCCACTTCCATACCGGCATGGATGTAAATACCACCGTCGGTTTCACGCGAGATAGTACTTCCAATCCCGTTAGTGATTCCCATCACTCTTGCACCTTTTGCCTGGGCTTCCCGTAGTGCTGCAATCGTATCAGCTGTTTCACCGGATTGACTGATCACGAAAACAAGCGTGTCCTCTTCAATTATTGGATTCCTGTAGCGAAATTCGCTGGCATAATCAATCTGAACAGGAACTCGAGCCATTTTCTCAACTAAGTACTTTCCAAGAATACAGGTATGATATGAAGTTCCACAGGCAATGAGGATAATCTTTTTTATCTTATGAAGCTCTGCCATTGACATGTTTAGTCCGCCCAATCTGGCAGTTGCTCCCGCCTCGATCAAGCGTCCTCGGTAAGCATTCTCAATAGTGTTTGATTGTTCAAAAATCTCTTTCAACATATAATGCTTAAAAGTTCCTTTCTCACTCTCACCTGCATCCCAATCAATTTCTGATATTGTTGGCTGAATGGTTTCATTCTCTAAAGTGGAGAAATCAAAACCGTTGAAATTGACCGAAACAAGCTCTTCATCTTGAAGATAAATCACTTTCTTTGTATGAATAATTATAGCACTTACATCCGAAGCAATGAAATATTCGTCTTTGCCGATACCCATTATTAAAGGACTTCCCTTTCGGGCAGCAATGATAGTATTTGGTTCTCGCGTAGAAACAACGGCAATTCCGTAAGTTCCTTCCACGAGCTTCAAAGCTGAACGAACAGCTTCTATAAGCTGCACCCCCTCCTTATAGAAATACCCGATTAAATGAGCAAGAACTTCTGTATCGGTCTCAGATTTGAATACACTACCGTTCTTCTTCAATCTTTCGCTTAAAGCCTTATAGTTCTCAATAATACCGTTATGCACTAATGCTATAACACCTGCATTATCAGAATGAGGATGAGCGTTATTCTCATTCGGCTCTCCATGAGTAGCCCACCTGGTATGAGCAATTGCTAAATGACATGCTGCCGTTTCCTGCTTCGATAGAGCTTGTTCAAGCTCCCTTATTTTGCCCTTTTTCTTCTCTATCAGCAAATTCCCATCGTTCGAAATTGAAGCTACACCGGAACTATCATACCCCCTGTACTCAAGTCTCTTCAAAGCTTCTACTGTGATATTAACAGCATTTTTATTACCAATATATCCTACTATTCCACACATGTTTTCCTACCTCTTTCTTAGAAAATTTTATCCTAAACTCAAAATATAGCACTATCCCAACTTGTCCAATAAAAAAACACAACGATTACCGGGCGGCAACCGTTGTGTTCGGAGGGCATTCTATGTAGGGTCTGTAGGCCAATTTAAAACGCACTTCAATTTCACATCACATTACTAAATTATTTGTGAGGATTCTGTTGTCAATACTTTTTTTATAAATTTATTCCCTTCAAGTAGTTACGATTTGCCTTTGGAATATTGTAAAGCTATTTATTAACACATATCTAACACAATTTCAGCATCTTACATCAATACTTAGTAAACCTTTCACTTGCTAATGAATAATCATTTTGGAATATTTTCCAATAATGCATTTTTCTTGGGACAGCGAGTTATGCATTCTCCACAGTGAATACAATTCGGGTCTTGTACAATTTCAACTTCAGAAATGTTGATATTCATAGGGCAAACCTTGTCGCAAAGATGGCAATCAATACAAACTTCCATGTTTCGCTGAATCTTTAATCTTTTGATTTTGAACAAATTGCCAAAGTATTGGAATACATTCATCAGAGCCCCGAATGGGCATAGAAATCTACACCAAAATCTACTCGAAAAATAGGCTACAACCGTAAAGATTATGATTATTACAATACTCTGCCAGGTAATTTGGTTAAGGGTAGTAATGACCATAGCAGGGCAAAGATTTTGGTAGAGTCTGATTGAGAAAAACAGGATACTGATAATTGTGAAGGCAAGAACAATGTACTTTACCACATTAAGCTTCTGCTCGTAAAGCACAGAAATCTTTGGAGTAATCCTCTTCTTTTTTCTAAACAGGCGATATTTGAATTCTTGAATTGTCCCGAAAAAGCAGACATAGCTGCAAAAGTATCTACCCGTGAACATAGTCGATATAAGTATGACTAAACCGGCAATAACAGCTGGTAAAAAGGCATAATTACCCGACTTAAGACCTTCGACGCCGAAGCATATTGCTGCATTGGGACACACCTGATGGGCAAGCATCAGAATTCCAGTATAAATCATATAGATTAAGCCAAGAGTAATCACAAAGAATATGGCTTGGATCATGTTCCTCAAAGGTTGTCTTTTCATAGTAATCCCTCTATTTACTATATTTCCTGTATAGATAAACTAATACACCTATTAACAGAATATCACTGTATTCGTCAGGTTTCAAAACCAAATCATGAAACTCCTTGTTTAGTGGAATGAGCTTTATGCTCTGATTCGCTTTGTCGAAAGCAAGTTTCTTCAGTGTGATTTCACCTTCTACCCGTACTGCACACACTTTTCCCTCAGCATACGCCCAATCACTTGTCTTTTTGATAAGAACCTTATCACCGTGCATAATATCCGGATTCATACTGTCTCCGTTTACTCTAAAGCAGATGTAATTCTGTGGGTCTCCGGATAACTCACTCGCATTTATCCTAACCGACTCTCCGGCATCTTCGTGACAAGGTAAGGGTTGTCCGGCAGAAATCTCACCAACCACAGGTAGCTCAATAGTGTCCTCTTCGGACATAAAACTAACCGGTGAATCCACATAATTGAACTCTCCGTTCTTAGTTGCAATATACTGCTCTCCTTCACCTTTTAAAAGCCAGTGTAAACTTGCCCCGAATATATCGGCAACCCGAAGTAAAGTCTCTATAGAGGGGTTTGTCTTCCCATTTTCAAACTGCGAAACTGCAGCTGCTTTTATACCAAGTAATTCTGCCAACTTTAACTGAGACATCTCAACTTCTTTGCGTAGAGCTATTATCCTTTCTCCAACCATTTTCACCTCCTTAAAATAAGCACAGCTTAACATTAAGCTACACTTAATTTCTGTCAAGAAAAAAGAAAGTTTGTCTCCCACCCCGTTTAGACTGTACTAACTAATAAATTGATATAAACGCATAATCAGAGTGAAGTACACAATAAAGTGCATATTTGCAACTGTTCATAGTAACTTATTGATAGTCAAACGGAAAATCCTGTTCTTCAACTCAATTTCTGCTTCACAACACCTTATAGACTCCATATAGACTCCTTATAGACACCTTATGCTCTCCTTATGCTTTCATAAGGAAAGTACAGAGAAAGTTAACG
>JAFGVF010000366.1 GCA_016938155.1 Candidatus Cloacimonadota bacterium | reverse complement strand
CACTAGACGATGGGGACATCTCTATTGCCAGTGGAAACCACTTTACAGAAAAAGTGGCGACCCCTAGGGGAATTGAACCCCTGTTGCAAGAATGAAAATCTTGAGTCCTAACCACTAGACGAAGGGGTCGCATTTGGTGATCCAGGATGGGCTCGAACCATCGACTCTCTGCTTAAAAGGCAGATACTCTACCACTGAGTTACTGGACCAATTTGCACATCTTTGTGCCTTCGCTAGGCGATGTATGACAACCTATTTTGAGCCTGTTTTCGTGTCAAATCTTTTTTCTCATTTTTGAAATACTGCTCGCGGACTAATGGCTATTGTCACATATTTACAGGAAGTTAGGGGTTTCATTACCTTATGTAGGCTTGATTAATTAAATCCCAAACCTTAGCAGCTAAAATCTTTCTGTTACTCTCATCCGGTAAAATTTCTGGAAGAATTGTAATATCGATGGATATGGAATTGTACTTAAGAACCCTCTTTAAGTGAGAATGGAATGGTTCATTGTTTATCCATGCTATCTTTCTTCTATCCTCATTGTCTATAGATTTGTCATTGATTTTGGTGTATCTCAGGCAGATGGGTTGGATCGGAACTCCCGCCTCAATGGCACTTTGAAATAGAGAATTGCGAAAAGGTCTCATAACTTCACCGTCGAAACTTGTTCCCTCAGGGAAAAGTCCAAGGTTAAAGCCGTTTCTGAGAAACTCAGCCACGAGTTCTACTTCCTGTGGTAAGCTCTTTATCGAGCTTCTATTTGTATAAAGACTTCCTCCAAACTCGGTTAACTTACCAAGAATGGGATGATCTTTCATCTCCGTGGAGGTTATAAAATTCATCGGGTACAGGGAAGCAAGCACCAGAATATCAAGATAAGTGATATGGTTTGCAACGAATAGGTGATTTCTTCTTTTCAGTTGTTCAATCAGTTCCGGATTAATAACATGCAGTTCTAAGCCGAAGGTTTTTACAAGTCTTTTCGATGTTGCATGCACGCTCTCAGCGAGAGTAATAGTTCTAAAACTTTTATCATGAATTAGGATTCGCAGAAACAAAGTCCTCACCATGAATTGAGCAAGCCAAATAAAGCCAATTAATACTTTACGAATTTTGTATTCCTTATTATTTTACACATTCAAATTAATACTTGTCAGTAAACTGATATTCGGAATAATTTGTCAATGAAGAAATATACCACTTGATACGGAGATTTAATTGCCAAAGAAAACACTGATTGCTATAATTTCTGCAACACTTGTAGTAGTATCAACTCTAATACTCTTACTCACCCTAAAAAACTGCTCACGACCTGAAGAGCAACAAGTATTGATAAATCAATATGAAGGCTACGAAGAACGGGTTATAAAAGACGGAGAGAGTCTTTTTGCCATCCTTTTATCATACAATATCCCCAATAAAAATGTTATTTTGCTGACCAATGCCATGGCAGAACACATTGATATGTCCGGTTTCAAGCCCGGGCAGGTTCTACATCTAATCGTGGATTCTGAAGCAAAAATGATAACAGATTTCTATTATACGGAAAATGAAATCGTAAGACATCGTTTAACACTTGAAGGTGAGAAATACAATTATCAGCTTTTAAAAGAACCTTATGAGAGGAAGTATACCTATATAAAGGCAACCGTAACTGCCGGAGGAACTTTTCTCATTGCTCTTGAGAAGGCTGGAATAAACAAATCTGTGAGACAAAAGATAGCAAATGTCCTGGAATCTCAAATAAGCACGGGGGGAGTTCAGCCCGGAGCGTGGATAGAGGTGCTTCTGGATGATAAGATATATAAAGGGAAACAGCTTCCCTACAGTGAACCTATATATGTAGCGTTCCACGGAGTGAGTCTTAAGGATTCCGAGGCATTTTGGTATGATGATGGTGATGCAACTTCAGCCTTCAATGGCATGTATAACATAAAGGGTGAAGCTTTGGCTTCAAATGCTGTAAGGTATCCACTCAACAATATTCGTGTTACCTCCCCATTCGGAAAACGGCTACACCCAATCAGCGGTACCTGGAAGATGCACAATGGAATTGATTATGCAGGTAAAACAGGGACACCGGTATTTTCTGTAACATCAGGTAAAGTAATTTCTGCCGGAGTTGAAGGTGGTTATGGCAAAGTTGTCCGTATTCAGCATCCAGGTGGGATGGAAACGCAATATGCCCATCTTAGCAAAATATATGTTAAGCGAGGACAAGCCGTAACCAAGGGTAAAACTATCGGAGCAGTGGGTAGCACGGGTTATTCTACAGGTCCTCATCTGCATTTCGGTGTTAAAAAGAATGGTCGCTGGGTTAATCCTAAGACCAATTTAAAGATGATTGGTGCATACAAACTTACCGGTGACAAACTTAAAGTTTTCCAACAACAGCAGAATACGATTAAATTACAAGTAGAAGAAGCAAAGAAAGAAACTGAATTGAATCAGGAGAAACGATGAAAAAGCTGATATTCCTGCTTTTAGTCCTGGCAGTTACAACCGTTTACGCTGAGATGCTGAATTATACTTACCAGGTACCGGAAGCGAAAATTGAATTCAATGGGAAGAATATTGAAATAAATTATAAAACAGGCTTCGGTTATGTCAACACACCTGGCAAATACAGGATACCTTATAAACAATTGAATGTACTTATCCCACCCGGATATGTCGTTACCGGTCAGTCATATTCATTCGGAACCGCTGCAACTGGTTACGATTCAACGCCTATAATCAACACCCCCTATTTTGATGGAACGAAGGCAACTCCTCTATCCACACAACCGGAAGTGTCTTCTCAAATTACCTATCTTGGAACCGGAATGTGGGGCAATCTGCGTTATCTACGCTATGCTTTTTGTCCCTATGCCTTTTCGGAGGGAACTCTCAGGAGAGTAACAGATGTTTCATTCAATGTAGAGACTGAAATTGCAGATTCCAACTTTCTTGTTCCGACATCTCTTGTAGAAACAACTGAGGGCTTCTTTGTTAACAGTGAAGTATTGACTCAGTATCATCAGGTTATTAATAGACAAAATATTCTAAATATCATCACAACTCCCGAGATTTACGGCAGTATTTCACAGTACCTGAACTTTAGAGAAAATCAGGGATTCAGCATTGTTTTCGGCAATATCAACGATATCTTAAGCAATTTTCCGGGAGCTACTGAGCCTGAAATTCTCAGGAACTACCTTATTTCTCAATATAGCAGTATTGCTGAGAATTATGCCCTTTTAATCGGAGATTTCGATACAATCCCGATTCAGTACCTTGATCCTGCTCCTAATCAAGGAGAAAGCACTCCAACAGATTTCTATTACTCAGACCTATCCTCCAATTTCAATTCGGACGGTGATGTATTTATTGGTGAATACTCATCCGGATTCGGTATCGATGATTATGAGATAGATTTTACTCCTGAAATGTATGTCGGAAGAATTCCTTTCAGCAATATTTCCGATGTCGATGCCATTCTTCAGCGAATTCTGAATTTTGAGCAGACTTCCGCACCCTGGAAAGATGGAGTACTTGTTCCCATGGCGATGTTTAACTTCGAGAATCAAGACTATGAGGATGGTTGGGAAAGAACAGACGGAAGTATATTCGGGGAGTATCTAAAAAGTACGATTTTAAGAAACAATCCTGTTACAACCATGTATGAACAACTTGGGGTTGACCATGCAATTTATCCCTCCGATTTTGATTTGACTTATGATAATTTACAATTCAATCTAAACAACAACAGCTATGGATTTGTTTGTCTGGGAGCCCATGGTAGCCCGACTTCTTCAGCGAGACTGGTCTGGATTGAAGATACGGATGAGAATGGAATTTGTACTCCTGACGAAAGGGCATGGGGTAATTTAATTAATGTTGATATGTTCAACAATATAACCAATCCTGACGGTGCTGTCTTTTTCACTCAATCCTGCCTGAATGGAGCATTCGACCAAACAAATTTCGGACAGCTAAGTTTAGGTGAAAAAATGCTTTTAACAAAAGGAGTTGCTTCCGTAACAGCGACAAGAACAGGGTGGTATAAAATAGGCTGGATTAACCCAGGTTGGGGTGGTATCCATTCCTTGAACTATTATCTGATGGATAACTATTACACTCATAACCAGTCACTTGGTATGGCACAGGCTACTGCCAATCTGCTTTTCAGCAATTATTTCTTTTTCGGGGATCCCGTGGACACAGGAGGAATAGTCTGGCCTGAGCAGAAGAATATTTATACCTATACACTTTTTGGTGACCCGCTTATTAACTACCAATCTGAGCACTATATCTCTGATGGGGAAATCCTCGTTTGGGAGCCAAATGGGTTCGGGAACTCTTATGAAGTTGTAAATGCAATTTCTGAAGCAGGAAACTGGAATGTTGTTTACACTGACAAACTAAGTGATGAAACCGTTTCTCTGGATAACTTCTCTGCTGTTTTCTGTTTGTTCGGATTTGAAGCCGATACCTATATTCTCACTCAGGACAGCTTTGAGAGCCAGCTTCTAACAAGTTATCTGCAGGATGGAGGTAAGGTATATTGCGAAGGTAGTGCATCTTATGATATGAATACTTCTTTCTATAATTACTTCAACATCTGGGCTCCTTGGGACCATGTGGTGAATATTGAATACATCACTTCTGCTGTTAGCGATTATAGCTGGAATTATGAGGGAATAAACGGCAATCTCCAAGCTCTGACTATTATGACAGCAAACCCTTTCACCGAGAATGCTCTCTTTGCTCCCCAGGAAACTTATTCTGAGGTTATCGGCATAAAAACCACTACTGCTGATGCTGTTACAATCGGCTCAAGTTTCCAATTGGCCGGAGCAACTGAACGAGATAACACTCTTCCTGAATTGATAAATGAGATTCTGATAACACATTTTGAATTGCAAATTCCTCAATCCGGCGAGGATGATAATCCCCTTGCGATGCCTGTAACACTTGTGGCTTATCCGTTACCCTCAAGTAATGCGATAACCTTCAAGATTGATAAGGAAAGCTCTGATGAGAGCGTCCGTATTTATAATGTAAGAGGACAGCTGGTAAGATCAATACCTTTCAGCAGGAATACAGAAATTCAATGGGATTTGACTGATAAGCACGGAAGGAAAGTGGCAAATGGTATCTACTTCAGTGCATTAAACAATAGTAAGTCAAAACCTTTGAAGTTGCTGATTACTAAATAGCTTATTAGTGCCTGAGGTCAGGTTTTCAAGGAATATTCAGTGTTACTTCGACACCGGATGATAGTGGATATTGACCTTTCTCAAGGTATCCTTGAATTCCTTCAAGAGCTGTTTCTCCAGCTTCTCGGATATTGAGTGTCCCTTCTCTACAGTTATTGAACCCTGCACTTCAATTGTCATATTCAGCACAAAATGAGTACCGAATCGATGTACGCCGACATCACTGATTTCGTAAATACCATCAATATCCTGAGCTATTTTCCTGATATCGGCACAAAAGACAGGGCTTGGAATTGTGTCAATCAGCTCATGAGTAGCATCTGCGATAATCTCGATACCCGTCTTGAGGATAAATATGGCAACCAGAGCTCCCGCAGCCGGGTCAACCCAAATGAAACCAAGTCGTGTAAAAAAGATACCCAACACAACGCTTGAGGCTGCAAGAATATCATTTAAATGGTCGGAAGAGAGAGCTTTAATAGCCGGATTTCCGGTTATTTTATGAACTTTATTAGTGTAGAAATAGAGAAATATCTTTAAGAGGACAGTGAAGAGTGCGACATATATTGTCCAGGAAGCAATGCTTTTTACAGCTTCACCATCATGCATTATCTCAAGAAATCTTTCAACTGATTGCCAGGCAATGGCAAGAGCAGTTGTTACAATAAATGCCCCGATTACGATAGTTGCAACGCTTTCAAATTGACGATGCCCATAGGGGTGTT
>JAFGVF010000365.1 GCA_016938155.1 Candidatus Cloacimonadota bacterium | reverse complement strand
TTGTGTATGGGAAGAAAGTCGTGCATCGCTCCTTTGTTGATCCTTCCAATGCTCAAGGGACTGAGAATGAGAAGTTAGATGCTTTTATCAAGACCAGAGAAGAGATATTGAGTTGGTTAAAAGAGTTTCTTAGATAAAAAAAAATCCGCTGTCCTGAGACAGCGGATTTTTATTTTTAATTACTTAGTATTCTAGTACTTGTAGGTCAGAGAAAGAGCGATAGACATTATATCCATCTGATAGGTTCCGGGCATCTCAGCACCAAAAGCGGCTACAGCATCTCTCTCGTCACCGAAGAGATATTCAAAACCGAAGTCAGCAGCAAATTTGCATTTTTGGAAACCGAAACCGGTTGTAACTGCATGATATGTGTGAGATGGGAACAGAATATTGATTGTCTCGTTTGGAGCAGGAGAAGGATCATAATAATATCCTAATCTGGCAACAAACATCTCGTTGAATTTGAATTCATTACCAATGCGATATTGAGTAGCATCAACCCAATCTAAATGAGTCGGCTTAGATTGGTCCATAGCATCGTTATCAAAATCAAGCTCTGTGTTAAGTTGATCCATAATTGACCATTGAGTATATTGAACATCAGCAGTCATTGTCCACCAAGCTTTTGGCTTAATTGAAGTACCAAAACCGAGCATCATGGGCCAGGTTACATATCTTGTCATTTCAGCGTTCATAGTTACGAAACCACCAACACCATTAGGAGCTATAAACTCAGCATCATCCTGCTTGAAAGCAAAATGAACAGGAGAATGATAAGTTGCACCAATGCTGAAATCATTTTCAAACTGATACTTCAATCCAAGGTTTACACCGAAGCCCATTCCATGTGATTCTTCATTGTATTGAGTATCCATTAATCCATTCATATCCATGTCATCAGCCATATGGAGTTCCATAGTACCATAGCTTACTTCGGCAGTTGCACCGAGAGAAAGTCTGTCAGTAGCTTGATAGGCAATGGCAGGACCTGCATGCATAACATTAACCATGCTTTCCCAATCGAAAGTTTTGTTGAGAGCAGGATCATTGAAATTAGCAAGGTCAGCACCATCCCATCTGGCACCGATACCTGAAGGTACATAGAAACCGAAACCAAGAGCCATCTTTGGGCTAACCTTATGGTTCCAGAAAAGGGCAGGGGAGATGAAATGCTGGGCATCAGCTTCAGCATCAATCATAGCTGCATCATATTTATAAGTAAAGGCAGGCATGATATCATGTCCCACAAGCTGGAAAGCATTACCTTGAGTAGCTAAACCGGCAGGATTCCAAAATATCGCGGTCGGATCGTCTGCGAGTCCAATCATAGCTCCACCCATACCGAAGGCTTTAGCGCCGATTGTGTTAAGATTAAAACCATTTGCAAATACGGATAAACATACTGCCATTGCAAGTATGAGTAACATTGTTTTCTTCATCAGATATTCTCCTTTTTTGTAGTTTATAGATTAAAGCTAAAAGCAATATTCTGATGAGGCAAATTAAATGAATTAGCTTCAAGCTGTAAATAAATAAGTTAAGCTTGAGTTAATAAATTGCAGAAAGAGATTCGTAATTTGTTGATGTATAAGAGCTAACACAAATAAAAAAAAGAGGAGATATCTCTATCTCCTCTATTGATTGATTAATCTTTAGGTGTGCAAATAGCCACCGGCAAAAGCATTTCCTCCATCGAAACTCCTCCATGTTGGAAAGTTCCATTGAACTGTTTCTGATATTGATGAAAGGAGTTAGGATATACGAAGTAATAATCATCTTTAGCAAAGATGAAATTATCCACTATGTTCTTCCTGGGAAGTCCCATCTTATGAGGTTCGCTTTCGAATATAGCATGTTTTTCGTTTACAGTAAGGTTCTTGCCTTCTTTATATCTTACGGTAACTGTCGTATCTTTATCGCCGATAACCTGTGTTGCTCTATTCACTTTTATCGAGCCATGGTCAGTAGTTATAATCACATTTGCTCCCTGCTGACTCATAAGCTTTAGGGCTTCATATAGGGAGGAATGGAGGAACCAATGACGGGTAAAGGCACGAAGAGCTTCCTCATCCGGGATTGTTTCCTGAAGGATTGTATCCTTGGAACGATGATGAGCAACAAGATCAAGGAAATTGTAAACCAGCACAACAAGTTTCTCTTTCTGCCATGAGCTAATTTTCCTTAGGACAAAGTTACCTTCTTCCATATTGAAAATCTTGATATACTTGCTTGTTGGAGTAAACCTGTGTCCCAGATCATGCAGCAATTCATCTAATAATTGATGCTCATTCCTGTTTCTGCTGTTATCCAGGTCGTTGCTTGATTCCCAATAATCGGGAAACCGTTTTGCTATATCTTCAGGTAGTAACCCACTGAAAATAGCATTTCTGGAATATGGAGTAGCAGTAGGTAATATACTGAAATATGTCTTTAAATCGATATTGAAAAGCTTGTTTATGTATGGCTCCATAACTTTGTATTGGTCCATTCTCATACAATCGAGGAGTATCAGATAAGTCGGGCGACTATTGTTGATGAAGGGTGTAACATATTCACTAACAACATCAAAAGACAGAAAAGGTCTATTGTCTGAAACCAACCAATCCCGGTAGTTGTTTTCAACATAGTTCACAAACTCGGAGTTACAATTACGCTTCTCAAGAAAGTGAGTCTGTCGTAATCCGGGGTCATTAATCTCATCCAGTTTCTGATCCCAGGCAACAAAATCGTTATAGATTCCATACCAATCATCGAATGTTGGAGATGAGTATAGCCTTTGATTCACGGAAGACATAAACCTGGAATAGTCTTCTCCCAGTTTGTTTTGCTTGATTTCATCCGCTTGGAATATCTTTTTAATAGCCATGATAATCTGATTGGGGTTTATCGGTTTAATCAGATAATCAGCAATCTGACTGGCAATTACCTTATCCATCAAGCCTTCTTCTTCGCTCTTTGTTACCATAATAACAGGAATTGCCTGATTGATATTCTTTATTTCAGTAAGAGTAGTAAGACCGTCTAATCCGGGCATCATTTCATCTAAGATAACTAAATCTAATCTTTCTTTTAAAACAATATCTATGGCATCAGAACCGTTTGCGGCAGTAATGACTTCATAGCCTTTCTTTTCAAGAAAGAGGACAAATGGTTTGAGAAAATGGACTTCGTCATCGACCCATAGTATTCGCATTTTTCTCATTTTTTCCTTCCTTAAATTATTGAGTTACTTCATTTAGCGAGAACAAATCCTTACCTTAAATAAATATCGGGACAAGGTATTCTCGAAGTTATCATCTGTATAAACAATTTATGAGTTAGATGAAAGCACAATCTATATCGGTTTGCCTCCTTCTGAAGCTTCTTCGAATCTACGCTGTCTTTCCTTAATCATTTGCTTTATGGTTTCCAGGTCAGCATCCTGGAAATAGAGAGCAAGCTTGAAATCAAGCTCCTTTCGGGAGCAATTAAAATATGTTACCATAGTTTCAAGGAACTGTTCAATCAGTACATCTTTAAAAGATTTCTGTTTATCCTTCTCACTATCTCTGATCTCTTTTATCTTTTCCTTGAGGTCGGCAGCATTCAGAGTTTGAGCTGTTCCAATCCATTCCTCTTTCTCTGCAAAGTTCTCTGCTTTATTAACGAGTGGCTTTACCATGTTAAGTCTGTCATGACCGATATTCTTTACGGTTTCATCATCAAGGTCCATTTCTTCAATATAGAGTTCATAATTGCTTATAAGTTTACTGGCAGCTGCTGACGACATATTATATTCACCTTCGATGAACTCTTTAAACTGTTTATACCCTTTAAGTTTGTAACTGCCTTTACGCTTAATATCTGAAAGTACCTGACCAAGCATGAGATAAGTCTCTTCAAGTTTGGTTTTCAGGTTTAAAACTGCATCGAATTTTTCTTGAGGAGTCATCTCCATTGATAGCTCTTTATTCTCCATTATTACCTCTTTATTTGATTGGGAAATATACATGTTTTTCTTGCGGGAATTTTTTCTCTCTAACTTCTGATACATATTGAGCGACAGCTTTTACAATTTCATCGTTGAGCATAGTGTATTTTTTCAGGAACTTCGGCTCAAGAGCAGTCAATCCCAAAAGGTCATGATAAACCAGGATCTGCCCGTCAGTATATCTTCCTGCCCCTATGCCTATGGTAGGAATAGTGAGTGTTTCCGAAATCTCTTTACCAAGCTGTTCGGGAATACCTTCCAATACAAGCATAAAAGCTCCGGCTTCTTCAACATCCTTAGACTGTTGTATCAACTTCTGGTACTCCAGTTCAGCTTTACCTTGAACTTTATAACCACCAAACTTATTAACTGATTGGGGAGTGAGTCCCAGATGTGCAACAACCGGTATCTCACAATCAACAATTGCTCTAATAGCATCAAGACGGGAAGAAGTGCCACCTTCAAGTTTTACTGCATTTGCTCCACCTTCAATAATTAACCGGAAAGCATTTTCCTTAGTTCTTTCTGTTGATATATGAAAGCTTTTATATGGCATATCTGCAACTATAAATGTGTCTTTTGTTCCTCTTTTAACTGCTTTTATATGGTGAAGCATATCCTCCATAGTAACTTGAATCGTTGATTCATAACCCAATACAACCATCCCAAGACTGTCTCCCACAAGAATGAAGTCAACTCCTGCAAGTTCAGTTAATTGAGCAGAGGAGTAATCGTAGGCTGTCAAGGAAGTAATTATCTTACCATCAGCTTTCATTTTGGGGAAGTCTTTAACTGTTAACATCTATTTTTCCTTTGCGTCATTATTACCTTCGCCATCAATATCAGATTCATCATTTTCAGTGGCTTCTCTACTGTCATCTTCTTCAAACTGAGTGTCGTAGTTAAGTTTGCCATTTTTAAACACAAGATTGTATATTACAGCTCCATTACTATACCATGCAAGGTATTGTCCATTGAGCCGTCCTTTCTTATAATTTGCTGAGAGTAGTTTTTTCCCGTCTCTATACCATTCAAACTGAGGACCATCAGGTAAACCTTTTGTATAGGCTGTAATCTTTTTTAGATGTTCATTATCATACTCTTCGTATGTAATCCCGGTGAATAAATCATTATCTCTATATATCAAACCATCTTTTTCAATAAGTGTATCAAAGAGAACGGCATTTTCAGGGAGTTGGAAAACCTCAATCGGAAGCTTTTCCGCACTAAGACTCAGAATCGCCGTCAGGATTGCAATAATGAAAAAAGTACGCATAACTAAACTCCTCACAGGAAAGAATAATCGTTTTCCTGATTCTTCCAAAAGTATCATTATAATGAGACGAATATTACCTTGTTTGAATGCAAGGCAACAAAAAAATAACAATATCCTTTAAATGTGGTCAACAATTGATTCCAAAACCGGAACCATATCATTGGCAAACTCTTCATATTTATCATCAAAGATTGCCTGTCTTGCCATTCCCATAAGTTCAAGATAAAAATGCAAACTATGCAGCGAGGTTAATCTCATCCCCAGAATCTCCTGCATCTTTATCAGATGTCTTATATAAGCTCTAGAGAAATTCCGGCAGGCATAACAATTGCACTCAGGGTCTATTGGAGTGAAATCCTCTTCATATCTAGCCGATTTGATTATCAGCTTACCGTGTCTTGTGAAGATACTGCCTTTTCTCGCATTTCTGGTCGGCATCACGCAGTCGAACATATCAACTCCGTTGCGGATATTCTCTAAAAGGTTACCCGGTGTGCCAACCCCCATAAGGTAGCGGGGTTTATGTTCAGGAAGGATATTATTCAAAAAGGAAGTAATACGATACATATCCTCCTTCTTCTCTCCCACGGCAAGACCTCCGATGGAATAGCCCGGGAAATCAAGCTTTATCAAAGCCTCAGCCGATTTCCGGCGTAAATCTTCATGGACTCCCCCCTGCACAATTCCGAATAATGCTTGTTCCTCAGGACGATTATGTGCCTCTAATCCCCGTTCCGCCCATTCCAGCGTAACATCAAGGGATTTGGCAATGTAATCCTTAGAAGCGGGATAAGGAGGGCATTCGTCAAAGGACATTATGATGTCAGCCCCGATTGCATTCTGAATCTCCATAACCCTTTCCGGAGTAAACATATGATAACTACCGTCGAGATGTGATTGAAATCTTACTCCTTCTCTGGTAATCTTTCGTAATCCCGATAAACTCATCACCTGAAATCCACCGCTATCTGTCAACATCGGCTTATTCCAATTCGTGAATTTCTGTAGTCCTCCCGCCTTTTCAATTATTTTATGACCCGGTCTCAGATACAAATGATAGGTATTACCAAGGATAATCTGAGCTTTTATGTCGTCTCTCAGCTCATCAGGTGAAATAGCCTTTACGGAACCGACTGTTCCCACAGGCATAAAAATTGGGGTCAATATCTCGCCATGTGGAGTTATTATCCTACCTGCTCTGGCATTCCCGCTTTTGGCTTCCAATATAAACTTAAAAATAAACTACTCCTTGAGCTCTAGCGGCATTTGTTCCTGCCTTAATACATCTGAGCGTATCGATTTATTACGGTAAAACATCTGGGAAAAATCACTATAAAAAGCAAACACCATCAAGGTCAGAAGAATGATAAGACCTATCTGTTGCAAAAGCATCTGAGCCTTTATCGGTAATGGCTTGCCGAAAATCCCTTCCAAAATATAGAAAAATATCTGACCACCATCCAGGATAGGAATTGGCAAGAGGTTCATAATCATCAGAATTAAACTCAGAGCTGCGATAAAGCCAATTAGTGTATCCAATCCCTTACCCGTACTTTGCTTCGACATGGAATACATCATCACCGGACCACCCACACTGCTTTTCAGCATCTCCGGATTCTTTATCAGATAATAAAAGGCTGTATAGTTTGCTACGATAAAATTCGCCGTCATATAACCCGAATTTACAAAGCATTTACCTACACTGTATCTTTCTTTATATTTTACCGGCATAAATTGAGATATTCCAATCATTTTCTGTCCATTAGAAAGAACATTCTCTTCCCGATTAATCGTTTTTGTCAGCTGCGTTCCATCGCGTTCTATCACAAATTCGAGCTCCGATTTATCGCTGTTAATGATGGCTCTTCTCATCTCTGTCCATTTTTGAACAGGCGTTCCATCCACCATGAGGATTAAGTCACCTTCCTTTAAGCCGGCTCGAAATGCAGGCATCCCCGGAGAGACTTCTCCCACTTTCGGAGGAATTTCGGGACGAAGAAAGGTTATCCATTTTTCTGGAGTAATCCCCCCTGTTTGAATCGTCTCTTTTCTTAAATTCCTCTCAATTACAAAGGTGTTCTCCTTATCTTTATGCAATAATTCTGTTATCTGATTAAATCCATAAACACTTTTGCCGTTAACAGTAACTATTTCATCACCTACTCTGAAATAGGATGCGTAAAGGGAGTCTGCCTCTGCAATAACAGGATATTGGTCTTCATAAGTTTTACCCAATCCATACATCAAGGCAAAAAGCAGAAAACCTAAGATTAGATTAAAAAACGGTCCGCCAAATGTTACCAATGCCCTTTTCCACCAGGGTTTCTGCGAAAAAGAATCCTCATCAGGTTTCTTTTCATCTGCATTTTCGCCCTTCATCTTAACATATCCACCCAAAGGGAGGAGGGAGAGTCGATATTCAGTTGTTTTTCCCTGATATGAAAAGATTTTCGGACCAAAACCTATCGAAAACTTCTCAACATATATTCCAAATAACTTTGCTACTATCAGATGCCCGAATTCATGCACTGTTACAAGTACGCCTAAGGCTCCTGCAAAGATAAGTATGTTTATTAATGTCAATTATGCACCTTCACTTTTTAACTTATTTCACTTAATCTGTCGGTCGATTAGGGGTCAATAAAAAAACATTATCCGCTTAATTTACTTCACTCATGAACAATGTATAATATGGAAATCGTTACTTAAATTCCTATTAACCGTTTCAAATTATGTCTGTTTTCACTGGAAAACTTGAGTTATTGCTGTAGTTGTATGACATCAGTTATCAGAAACAAGGTCTTTCTGTATCGCACTATGCCTCTGGAAATGAATGAGCAAGCAAGAATTCGTGTACCATTTTACACATGCTTCCAGCCTGTCGTTTCATAGTTTACATAACAATATTGCTGAGACAGCAAAAAATACACGCTAAACACCTTTTTTTACAATGTTTCTTGGCAATCATCACCTTGCGTTGCTCCTGCGGGTCTCCTGCGGGTCACTTGCGGATAGCATGGGCAAGGGCGTAAGAGGGGCGGAAGAGAAACGGTAGTCAAACCCGTCATTGCTGGAAGCGGATGATTGGTATGATTCCGGTGAAACAGGTTGAAGTGTCCTAAAATAGTTACCAATGTTATTGTATATAAGTTTACATAGTTATTTATTAGGCGATATATACTTCTGATGG
>JAFGVF010000364.1 GCA_016938155.1 Candidatus Cloacimonadota bacterium | reverse complement strand
GGAGATAATATTATGTAAACTAAGAAATTCGACAGGCTGGAAGCAGAAATAATTGAGAATGGAAAGTTGAGAATTGAAAAGGAAACCTTTCAAATGGTCATAAGACCTTTGACAATGGTTGTAATTGCAGGAAGTACATAGAATTGTTGGAATGATGAACAGCTCTTAGGAGCTGTATGCAAGTGAGGGCACTTGCATTACGAACACGGAACTCCCCCTTAACCACTCTTTTATACCCTCTCCAACCAGACAATTCGTTCACATTTTTCTCTCATTTCCCACCCTTTTCCCATTAGTTGCGAGCAATGGAGACTAACCTGTGAGAAGCCTGTGGTTAGTGGAGGTATGAAAGTGTGATTATGGGAGATAAAGAAGAAATCGGACACTTATTAAGGTAAAAAATAAGAAACATACTGCTCAGATGAACTGTTTTAGGCAGATACCGATGACTCTAATTCAGGCAGCAATTAGTCAATTATTGCAACGACCAGTTCCACTTCCTCCAGACACTCCAAGGTGGATTCATCGTCTTCGGGTCCGAATACTACCAAATCTCCTTCGGAAAGAAGAGTTGTTTTCTTTTGATAGTCGAGATTGACCTTACCCTTATATACATAAAATGCTAAGAAGCTGTTGGGAGAATAGTCATCAGAGAAAATCAGGTCATCTTCTTCTAACTCCAACCCTTCAACGGTAACCTTACGATTTCCTGTCACCATAACATTGAAATCAGTGGCACGCCCTTTAGAATGGGTACTCCATTCACCAGAGAAAGAATCCTTATCGAAATGATGAAGTTTTTTATTATACTGTCCGGTGTGGCTAAGCTCGAGGCTACCTTTCAAAACCATCAGAACACGCATAACTCCCGGTAAAGGAGTGAATTCAGCTTCTTGAGTATCGACAGTGGCTGTGCTGATTCTGATCTCGAAATCTCTCTTGTCATAAGTCGCTGTTTTTGGATAAATAAACAGTTGAGCAGTAGTTCCGCCACTCCAGCGGGAAGGTGTTAAATTATGCTTCTTGACAATTTCCATAACTATCTCCTTAGATAAACTCTAATGTTAGTGTACTCATTGCTGAGATACATGAATACGGTCAATAATTTAATCAGGATTATTAAGAGGAGAATTAAAATGATTAGAAAAATAGCAATATTGATGACCATAGTAATACTGTTATTATCGTTGTCGGGGTGCTTTGCAGGCAGTAAAGATGAAACTGATAGTCCGGCAGGGCTATTTCTTGGAATCTGGCATGGTTGGATCGCTCCTTTTGCCTTAATACTGGAAATTTTCAATCACAAAATCCGGATATATGAAGTGCATAATAGAGGTTTTCTTTATGATTTGGGATTTTATATGGCTATTATTGCCGGATTTGGTGGTTTAGCCCTTTCCAGAAGGAAAAAGAATAAGAAATAAATAATCAGACAGATGCTATTTAACACTGAGCTGTTTGCAGCCTTGGTAATCATGACTTTATCGTAAAAACTGTTTCGAGGGTGATAATGTTTGACATCAGAACCACCGCTATTTTCTTTGCTGAAACACTAAAGGAGATAATTTATGGAGAATAAAGTCTTAGCAACCGTGATGGGAATACCCATCTCACAGGCTGATGTCAACACCTTTATTAGTAGGCTTGGACAGCAGTATGCTGCACAATATAGTAGTGAAGAAGGACAGAAGCAAATCCTTGAAGAGCTTATCAATCAACAGCTTTTCTACATCGATGCCGCAGATAACAAACTTGATGAAACGGATGAGTTTAAAGCAGAGATGGAAAAAATGAAGGCAATGGTTTTAACTCAAATCAATGTTACTAACCTGATGAATTCCATCAATGCTACTGATAGTGAAGTGGAAAAATACTTTGAAGACTATAAAGTTAATTTTAATACTCCCGAATCCGCCAACACCAGTCATATTCTTGTTGATACCGAAGAGCTGGGCAATGAAATCAGAGCTAAGATTATCAATAAGGAAATCAGCTTTGAAGAGGCTGCTAAAGAGTATTCAAGTTGTCCTTCCGGTCAAAACGGAGGGAATCTCGGAAGCTATCCGAGGGGACAAATGGTTCCGGAATATGATAATGCATCTTTCAGCATGAAGGAAGGAGAAATAAGTAATCCCGTACAAACTCAGTTCGGATTCCATATCATCAAGCTGAATTCCAAAACAGAAGCAGGAAGTGCTAAGTTTGAAGATGTTAAAGATAAAGTAAAAGCTGAACTTATTAATGACAGACAGCGTGCTGCCTACATGGATAAAGTGTACGATATGCGAGCAAAATATAAGGTCGAAGTATTGTAGTAACTTTGTTTAAATTACTCAACAAAGGGCTGGATATTCATTCAGCCCTTTTTATGTTCTTCTAAAGCATCTCCTATAAAATCTATATCATTTATTTGCAATGCATTAACAAAAAATCCTTTGACAAGTTTGGAAGCTGATATCAATATTGCTATGAAAAAGGAGGTTGCTATGGCAGAAGAACTTAAAGCCGGATGTGCAAGACCTACCAGCGAGATTCCTATTGAAAAAGAAGTCTCAATCCAAATCGAAAAACCAACTAAACAGGAGGCAAAGATGATTAGAGTTGGGAAAAAAGCTCCGGACTTTACCGCTCCGGCGTATCACAAAGGTAAATTCATCAATGTTACCCTCTCGGATTATCTGGGAAAATGGGTAGTACTTTGTTTCTATCCCGGTGATTTCACATTCGTCTGAGCGACAGAAGTTTCAGCAGTTGCTGAAAAGTATTCTGAGTTTCAGAATCTCGGTGTGGAAGTACTTTCGATGAGTGTGGATAGTATGTTTGTTCATAAGATGTGGAATGACCATGAGCTATCAAAAATGGTCGAAGGCGGAATCCCCTACCCGATGCTATCGGATGGAGGTGGTAAAATCGGTACTCTTTATGGTATCTATGATGATGAAGCCGGAATTGAAACCAGAGGTCGATTCATAATAGATCCGGATGGAAATGTGCAAGGGTTTGAAGTACTTACTCCCCCGGTGGGTCGTAATGTTGAGGAATCAATCCGTCAGATACAGGCTTTCCAGCTTGTTCGTAATTCCAAAGGCACAGAAGCCACTCCTTCCGGTTGGAAACCCGGAAAGATGACCCTTAAACCAGGTCCGGCATTAGTCGGTAAGGTCTGGGAAGTATGGAAGACTAAAATGGCTTTCGACAAATAATAAATTAAACGCAGATTATTAAAGGGCAGGGCTTTGGTTCTGCCCTTTTCTTATTGACAAATCCCTATCCTAAGGAATCTTTCCAAAGTAATTTCTATTTTTTCTAAAAAAAAGTACCAACACTTTTCCTCTCTTGATCGTCTTAGGGGTGAAGTGCTAAAGAGAAGGTAAAAAAAGTGAAAACATTAGAAGAGATTATTGAGCAGTATGATGATCTGATTCGCAGTTTCGCTCTTTCCAAGGCAAAGGATAGAGACCTGGCTGACGATATTGTTCAGGAGACATACCTTAGAGTTATCAATAATCATCTGTTGCTTTCAAGACTTTCTCACTCCCAGATCAGGAGTTGGCTCTTCACGGTTATAAAGAATATCCTTATCGATAAGAAACGACAAAAAGAGATGATTGAACTGACGGAGAATTACAATCCATCCTATGATTCTGATTTTGAACTGAATGCAAATGTAGAAAAACTTGTCAGTATGCTTCCCGAAGATGAGAAAGCTATCGTGCATTTCAAATACTGGCAGGGCATGAATTCCAAAGAAATCGCAGAGATGATGGATTTGCCTCCTTCAACAGTTCGCTGGAAGCTAAACAAGGCATTGAACAGATTAAGAACTTGTTTGGATCGATGCTGAGTTATGAAAAGGAGAGTGTATTGTGTATTTGTTAGATAATCTATTGAATCCTATGGCCTCCGATGAGATGGTCGAAAGTGGGGGAACCCCTACAATGAAAGCTGAAACAATTGAGAAAAAAGAAAAGGAGTTTACTATGAAAGGAGCCGTCATTAAAAATGTCGGAGCTGTTGACCTGCGTTTTGCAGAGCCTGAAACGATCCAGAATATCAGAAGCATTTCCAACACCGGAGTAGTTCTTATTACTGACAAGCAGAAGAAGTATATCAGTAATATATCCATCAGTAACACCGGAATGGTTGAAGAGTTGGATGAAGAGTACAAAATTGAAATGGGAAATATCGACATCAATAAATCATATCTGGAATGCCTGGAGTCACCCTTGAAGGTTCTTGTTGTCGGTATCTTAAGTATCCTGGAAGATGTAACCGTGGAAATGGTAGAATCTAAGATTGCCGGTATCTATAATATCGGAATCATTCAATCATCAGATGAGATAATGGGTTCTGTAAAAGCTAAGATTGTAAAAAATATCGGGTTGATTAGGAGCTTTAATCCCGGTAGAGAAACCATTCAAGGTAAGAAAGATGTCACTCAGGCATGGTTAGAGTCTCTTAAAGATAACACAAATCTTGAAGTGATGGGTGTTATCACACTTATCGAGGAATTTGACATTGAGCTTTTCGATCGTAAGATAGAGTCCATCAAACTGATGGGTGTTGTCAACACTCGACAAAAGTATGAAGCAATTCTTCAGAAGAAACTCGGAACGGATGTCATGGGAAAGGTTCATATTATGCCCGATAACTGCGATATTATTAAGAACAATGCCGTGTTGGATGCGATTGCCTTGAAGCGGATGAAAAACGCTAATATCTACAGCACCGGCACGATTATTATTGAGGGTGGTGTTGATGAGAATACTCTTGCAAATGGGATAGGGAAAATCGTGGGTGCAAAATCAATCTATTTGCCTGAACATCTTCTTGATGCAATAATCCCGTTAGCTGATGAAGAGATAAATGTGATTGTTTATAAGGGCAAACTGCTGCT
>JAFGVF010000363.1 GCA_016938155.1 Candidatus Cloacimonadota bacterium | reverse complement strand
AGTCGGCGGATTGCTGGGAAGCATTGATGAAACCTCAACAGTAGCTGCATGTTTCTGGGATACAGAGACATCGGGTCAGTCAACCAGTGGAGGCGGAACGGGCAAAACGACAGCCGAAATGCTCAATATTACTACCTATACAGATGCAGAATGGGATTTCGTGGATGAAACAATTAATGGAGATGATGATATCTGGGGTATAAACAGCCTTCACAATAACGGTTATCCATATCTTGCCGATAATTCGCAAGAGGTTGGAAATGATGACCCAAGCGAGCAGATTCTTGAAACTACCCAACTAATCGGAAACTATCCCAACCCCTTTAATCCGACAACGACCATAAGCTTCAATGTTAAACAGCGGGAAACAGCAACGCTGGAAATCTACAATATCAGAGGGCAGAAGGTTAAAACCTTCGCTGCTTTCAAAGCAGGTAAGCATGAGGTTATCTGGAATGGTAAAGACAATGAAGGTAAAGCAGTTGGTTCGGGGGTATATTTCTACAGACTATCGAATGGAGTGAGTAACCAAACCAGAAAAATGCTGATGCTGAAGTAGCTCGTCATTCCGAGCGAAGCCGAAGGATCTCTCGATACAAGCACTCATAGTTAATGAAGAATATTCGTACTATCGGTTGAGGATTGCACCACAATGGAGAGATTCCTCCACTCACTCTGTTCGGTTGGAGTGTACACACTTTCCTCGCATCCATGCGAATGTAATGAGCTTGAGGCTATGGAAAGTACTACTCAATTACGCATTGCCCCGAACTCGCTCTGCTCGTATGGGAGCGAGCTTATGTCTCGGGTCTTTTAGGGAAGCCGAACTCGGATTCGGCTTATCAAACAAAGTTCGATGCTTTGAAGCGACCGGTGGTCGCTGTGGCAAATCGGAGTTTGCCACCCCTTTGACTTGCTTCCCATTTTTTTGTTCCAAGCTGACTATACAATATTTAGAATTATTTATTGACCCGTGTAACATAGAGTATTTTCTAATTCCTGCAAGATTAAGAAACTCAGACAAAGGTGTATTCCAATGATAAACTATGATATAGTCGTTATCGGGGGTGGCCCGGCAGGAGCATCTGCTGCATTCACTCTGGCGAAGCATAACTTCAATGTATGTTTGATTGATAAGAAAGTGTTTCCGCGTGATAAACTCTGCGGAGCAATGCTTACAAAGCGGAGTAAGAAGATTTTCTCAGAGGTGTTTGCTCAGGATTGGAATTCTGTGATGCAAGGTCAATCTGCCAGCGTTAAATTCTATGATAAACACTCACTAGCAAGTCATGTTGAAAACTATACTGAATTTAATCTTACTTATCGCATTGACTTTGACAGTTATCTGCTTAAACTGGCTAAAGAAGCAGGAGCTGAGACTATCCTGGGTCAGAAGATAAGCTCTATAGATTATTCCCTGAAAAGGATTGTATTAACAGATAAACGAGAAATCAGTTATAAATATCTCATTGGATGTGATGGGGTTTACAGCTTTGTTGTAAGAACTCTTCTCGGGAAGAAAACAGATTACAAACGCCTCTCTTTCGCATTGGAAATAGAAGTCGCAAAACAAGATGTCAATTATAATCCGGATTGTCCTGAAATCTTCTTTGGAATTGTCCCCTGGGGGTATGCCTGGATTTTCCCCAAAGGTGAGATGCTGACTGTCGGTATCGGAAGTGTTGAGGTGCAGGGAAAGGAGTTACTCGCAGTATTTAAGTCATTCATGAATGATCGGTTCGGTTCGGTACCGGAAGGTCAGATTTCTGGACACCATATCCCGGCAGGAGATTATCTGAAAGAGCCGGGGAAAGGAGATGTACTGCTCTGTGGTGATGCAGTAGGATTCGTGGATCCGCTTACCGGAGAAGGTCTTGCCTATGCCATGCAAAGCGGTTATCTGGCTGCAAGGGCAATCATAATGGACTCTTTCTCAACTGAGACCCTGAGTGCTTTGGACATATATAAAAGAAAACTCGGAGTAATTACTCGCAATATAAGATTATCCAACTATCTGAAACTATTGGTTTTGCCTGAGATAATGGAACCTGTTTTCCTTAAATCCCTCCCCAGAAGCAAAAGCATTTCTCGACTTTATGTGGACTTGCTGTCGGATGAGATTGATTATAGGAAGTTCTTTAATCTGGTAATGCTAAAACTTGTTAAGAATGCTCCGCGACTACTCAAATTGCTAAAAGAAACCGGGACTAAAACAGACGGTAAGTGAAACCCCTCATATCGAGATAGCAAAAGGCTACTTCAGGATTCTTGAGCTTAGCTTTCCGCTCCTTCCAATCAGGCATGAGTCTGCCTAATAGAGTATAGAACTCCGCTCCGTGATTAGCATGTTTGAAATGTACCAATTCGTGCAAAATAACATGCTCTATGGACTCTATAGGGTAATGTATCAGATGATGGGATAGATTGATTTGATTGCGACGGATATAACAGATACCCCACTTAGTCTTCAAGGACTTAACCACAACAAGCGGTTTCTGGGGAACGAAGTCATTGCAAAGAGGGTAGATTCTCTCAAATGCTTCAAGCAGTATCCTATGTTCCTCAGGAAGAAGCCATTTTTTTAAAATTAAATCCGTAAGATACTTGTTATCTTTCTGATGCTGGAGGATGATTATACGATCAGCTTCTATCCTAACTTCATTTCTTGCATCATCCACAATGTCTAATCTGTAGGATTTCCCCAAAAACCAGAAGACATCCTTAGAGTCTCCCTGTAGCTTCTCCCTTTCTCTTCTTGCCCTCTGAACCTTATCGATATGCTCTCTAAACCATTGTTCCCTTGATTTAATTGCATTTTGCAAGTACTCATCGGGACAATTGAGAGGAGCACTCACGCTTAACTCGCAGTTCTTGGAGATACGGAAGTTAATGTTCTTCACCTTCTTACGATGAACAATTATATGATATTCTTTCCCGTTGTGTTGAATAACTGGCATAGCTAAAAAAATAAGCCGGACGAATCCGGCTCATTTAGATT
>JAFGVF010000362.1 GCA_016938155.1 Candidatus Cloacimonadota bacterium | reverse complement strand
CTGAAAATCGACCTCTCCCCTCACCAGAAAAGTTTTTCTAAAAACTTTCCTTAGGGAGAGGAATTTTGAAGGAAGCCATCTTGGAGTTGTGGGACAGCCCCCTACAAATCATCACCTTTCAATGGTTGAGAAAATGCTATAGATATTGTTACGGAAGTCCCTGCTTCGCTATGAACTCTCGTATTGTAACTCGCACCATTACGAGTAGAGCGAGATCAGGGCAATGCGAATCCAATTGGGTACGAATCATCACCTTCTACTATTAGTCCAAGTCCTTTTAGCTCTATTAATCACTCTTTCAGTCCATATTTCGTCCATACTCAATCCATTCACGACGCGTGGATGACGCGTCGGGCACCCGTTACCCACCCGTGGGCCTCCCGTGGAGAGGCACGAGTTATACACAAATTGTGCACAAGTTTTTAACGAATAATTAACGCGTCTTGAATGGACTTACTATAGGGATGCAATAGAGGTCAAATAATGGAATTCACTTGGAGTTTCTTGAGAAAGTATGTTGGAAAACAGTCAAAGTGAAACATTTTTAATATTTTCCCTTGCCATAACAATTTATATCAATGAAAATGACTTACACAATGATAATATATATTTTAAGGACATATTTATGAATCAAGCACAACATAACGCAATTGTAGCTTTTATCTGGAAGATAGCAGATGAAGTTTTAAGAGATGTATATAATAGAGGTAAATATCGAGATGTGATATTGCCAATGACGGTGATTCGTAGGTTGGATGTACTACTTGAACCAACCAAGGCGGATGTGTTAAAGCTTAAGGAACATCTTGATCAGGCAGGAATAGCCCATCAGGAAGCTGCCTTATGCAAGGCAGCGAAGCAGGCATTCTATAATACCTCTCCTTTTACACTTCGCGATTTAAAAGCCAGAGCTAAACAACAGCAGTTGAAGAGTGATTTTGAAGCATATCTGGATGGGTTTTCTCCCAATGTGCAGGAGATTATTGAGAACTTTAAGGTTCGTAATCAGATACAAACATTAGCTAAAGCGGATGCTTTGGGGCAATTGATAGAAAAGTTTACGGATAACAGCATTAATCTTGCCCCTATCCCGATAATCGACGGGGAGGGAAGAGAAATACATCCTGCCCTCGATAATCATTCCATGGGAACAATCTTTGAGGAGTTGATTCGTCGTTTCAATGAGGAGAACAATGATGAGGCTGGAGAGCATTTTACACCTCGTGATGTCATTAATCTAATGGCGGATTTAGTGCTTCTGCCGATTAAGGATAAAATTAAGTCGGGTACTTATCTTGTTTATGACGGAGCTTGCGGTACAGGCGGGATGTTGACTGTTGCCGAGGATAGATTAAAAGAGATTGCAAGAGCACAGGGGAAAGATGTTGCCATTCACCTATATGGTCAGGAAATAAGCCCTGAAACCTATGCCATTACGAAATCGGATTTGCTGATTAAGGGTGAAGGAGAAGAGGCAGAAAACTTTAAATACGGCTCAACTCTCTCAGCAGATGGCTTCCCGACCCAGACCTTTGACTTCATGCTATCCAATCCGCCTTATGGTAAGGATTGGAAAACCGACCTGGAGAGAATGGGCGGAAAAAAGGAGTTGCAGGATTATCGCTTTGTGGTTCAACATGGCGGAGACCCTGATTATAAGATGATAACTCGTTCCAGTGACGGACAGATGCTCTTCCTTGTTAATATGCTTTCAAAGATGAAGCAAGATTCCGAATTAGGCAGTCGAATAGCCCATGTGCATAACGGTTCTGCTCTCTTCACAGGAGATGCGGGACAAGGAGAAAGCAATATCCGCAGGTGGATTCTGGAGAATGACTGGCTGGAAGCGATTGTGCAATTACCGGATAATATCTTTTACAATACAGGTATAACCACCTATATCTGGATTCTCTCCAATCGAAAAGAGAATCGAAGAAAGGGTAAGGTGCAATTGATAGATGCAAGCAATTGGTACACTCCGCTAAGGAAAAACCTCGGGAAACGCAACCGAGAGCTAACAGAAGAGCATATCCATAAGATTTGCAATGTATTCCTCAATTTCAAGGAAACTGAGGAGTCGAAGATATTCCCAAATGAAGCCTTTGGTTATTGGAAGGTTACGGTGGAAAGACCGTTGAGGATAGCCGGTGCTGATACTGAGAGAGTATATAAATCTAAAGAGATCAAAGAATTGAAAACAGATAACGAGATTGACGAGTCCGGTGTTCCGATTATCAATAATATCAGCAAAGGTGATTCGATTGCCTGTCCGCTTTACGGTAAGTTTGAAAGAGTTATCGGAGGGAAACGCAGGATAGTAAACTATGAGCCGAACACGGACTTACGGGATACGGAACAGATTCCCCTCTTGGAAGATGGCGGTATCGAAGCCTTCTTCCTGCGGGAAGTGCTTCCCTATGCTCCTGATGCCTGGATAGATGAAACCAAAACCCAAATAGGCTATGAAATCAGCTTTACCAAACACTTCTATAAGCCTACCCCCATGCGTACAATCAGGGAGATTGTCAGCGATATTGAGAAACTGGAACAAGAGAGTGATGGACTGCTAAAAAGTATATTATCTGAGATCGTAAATGACTGATTATAAAGATATTCCCTGGCTGGAAGAAATACCTGAAAAATGGAGTATTAAGCCAGCAAAGCACATATTCAGAAGCACTGATGAACTCTCAAAAAGTGGAAATGAAGAGTTACTTTCAGTTTCTGCGAACTATGGTGTTATAAAAAGAAGAATTGCAAAT
>JAFGVF010000361.1 GCA_016938155.1 Candidatus Cloacimonadota bacterium | reverse complement strand
ATGGAACTCAAAGTCATAATGAGGAACAATGATAGATATCTCTTCATTAAATAACTCCTGTTTGAACTTGCATAAATGGAATCATACGCTAACAATTTCGCTATTACTATAAATGTCCTGAAAAATAAGGGAACATTACTGATTTGTAAATAAAGATAACTGAATAAGTTGTCAATAGGAAATAAAAAAAGGAACCTTTCGGTTCCCTAAAGAGTGGCACGCCCAAGAGGAGTCGAACCCCTAACCTTCTGATCCGTAGTCAGACGCTCTATCCAATTGAGCTATGGGCGCATGTAAAAACATAAATTTCAGCGTGAGTTGCAGTGTCAAGAAGAAAATTGTTCATCCCTGTTCTGTAGAAATCAAAGTTTTATGCTTTATATAGTTAACTTCTCAACCTACTTATTAAGCTTGGTGGGATTATGGGTTCCTTCTTTATCAAGGTCACTTAGCTTTGTTTTGTTGTTTATCCCATCATTAACGCTGCCTGTATTGCCAATAGTACGATACATATCGGTTTCTCTCTGTTGCTTTTTTATCAGGGCATCAGTTTGCTCATAATAAGCTTCTCTGTCTTTCTCCCTTCGTTCAGAGATTGAGTCCCAATAACCAACAATCGTAAAGATTATTATAATTACAGCCATTGCAACGACAAGGAAAACACTTTCTCGGATAGTATGTTCTTTTTCCATAACTTAAAAATGCTTAGCATTAATACAAAGTCAATTTATTTTTTTGCATTCATAAGGAAATCAATTATTATATACTTGGTTTTAATGATCCCTACATACCCTACATAAATGCCCTCACAAGTAGAGGTGTTACCGCCCGGTAATGCCTCTGCTTCTTTTATTAGGGCAAAGCAGGATATAAGAGTTAGGTTGTTGTCTCTCTAATCAGAGTCACAAAATCATCTATTTCTTGCTCTTGTGTTGTGAAAGAGCACATTAATCTCACCTCGTCCGCATCCTCATCCCAGGTATAAAAGAAATAAAGAGGAAGGATTTTGGCTTTTATCTGCTTGGGAATCCGGCAAAATACGGCATTCACATCAGTATTTCTCGTAATCTCAACACCTGCTTCAATCAGCTCTTTTCTTAAATACTGAGCCATACTGTTTGCTTTTTGGGCATTTTCTTTCCACAGTTCTTCTTGTAAATATGGTAAAAACTGCCCTGCAATATATCGCATCTTGGACATTAACTGCATATTCTGTTTTCTAAGATGCTTAATCCAGACAGGTGCACCGGAGTTAAGGAAGACTACCGCTTCAGCCATTAATAGTCCGTTCTTGGTTCCTCCGAAACTCAGCACATCAATCCCGACATCTGTTGTCATCTCTTTAAATGTACATCCAAGGGCAACGGCTGCATTTGAGATTCTGGCTCCATCCATGTGAACCTTAAGTTTTTTGGAATGACAAAACTCTGTTATCTCTTTCAACTCTTTCAGAGTATAAAGTGTTCCTAACTCGGTTGATTGAGTGATGGATACTATCGCCGGGTCGTTATGGTGTTCATCGCCTCTACCGTGGAGTTTAGAAGCTATCTGATCAATAGTCAGTTTCCCGTTCGTATTGGGAAGATATAGTAATTTTACTCCATTGATAAACTCAGGAGCACCGCATTCATCACAATTGATATGAGCCGTGTCCGCACAGATAACAGCTTGAAACGGTTGCAGAAAAGAGCGAATGGATAGGATGTTAGCTCCTGTACCGTTGAAAACAAAATAAACTTCCGTTTCAGCTCCGAAGATAGTTTTAAAAAGCTTTTCTGCTTCTGCTGTTACAGGGTCATAACCGTAAGCCTTCATTGCTCCGGTATTAATCTTTTCCATATATTGTAGTATTCGGGGATGAACCGGAGAGTGATTGTCACTCCCAAAGGTGTAATTTGTCATTCTATTTCCTAATAGGTTAAAGTAGTGATAGTGCTGAACATCGATTCATGAAAAAACATTACGATATAGGAAGCAATAACAAGGAAAGGTCCAAAGGGGAAGTATTCTTTTTTAAATCTAAGCAGGGGAATCATGATAACTAATGCCACAGCACAAGCAACAATGATAATGAACAGGCTGTTTATTGGACCGAAGAAAGTTCCAATGGCAGCAATATATTTTATATCGCCTCCGCCCATTCCCTCCTTTTTTCTGGTCAGCAGGTACCATAAACCGATTAGATAAAAGAAACCGAAAGTAATGACTCCACCCAGAAGTGATAGCTTCCAGGTTATATCATTTGCCGGGAAAAATGAGAATACTATACCGGTAAGGATAAGTGGCAATGAGATCACATCAGGGATAATTCTTTCAAAGAAATCTATGAAGAGAATTACGAGTCCAAACCCGAAAAACAGACAGTATTTCAAAACCAGAAACAAATTCTCCGAGCCATATACCATGAATACCCCGAGAAACACAAGCGGTGTCAATATCTCAAGAATAAGATAATGCCAGTGAATTGCTGTTTTGCAGTATTTGCACTTTCCACCCAGAAGAATCCAACTGAAGATTGGTATATTCAACCAGGGAGGTATCTTTCTGTTGCAGGCCGGACAATGCGAACCCGGGAAGATAATTGATTCCTTGCGGGGGATTCGATAAACCAATACATTAAAAAAACTGCCGAAGGCAGCTCCTAAAACAGCGATTACAATTGCCAAAGGCAGGTCATAAGAATTCAAATCTAATACCTCTCATTGAAGTCAGTCCATGGGGAGAATGTACGATAGCCTCCATACTGAAAATGAAACTCTATTGTCGTGTTTTCATTGGGCTGGTAAAGCATATTAAAAGCAGGAACGACATTAGATTTATTGTCATTATTGCCCTCAATGTCGAAGTCTTTACTCAAAGTAGCAGTTCCATAATTTACAAAGCTTAAGTCTATATTGAATTTCAATTTATCATTAACGGTATAAAACATGTGATTAGTGTAAGTTGATTGATAGAATCCTTGAGAATTGCTGCTACCGCCAGCCATAAATGAGAGGGTATGCCCCATGTCCATTTTGTTTATATCAAGAAGAGAACTTCCACCTAAATTGGGATTCTGCCAAAGGCTGCCTCCCCCGAAAGCACTGGGAAACACAACCGCATTTAAACTGCACAAAAGGGTTATCATCAGGATTAGAAAAGCTGACTTTATCCGCATAATCTCATCTCCTTTTCTTGCATTCGTATCTGCATTAATAAAGAATATATCCTGCTCTTGCCGTCAATTCTTTTCTTATATAATAATTCTTTCGGGTTATGTTACAACCTATTATGCTCTTTTGGTTTGAATTCCATAACGGATTGATCCGTACTACTCAATCACTAAACTTCCAGATAAGCTTTTATCCTTTTTAACACATTCTTAGGAATAGAGGGATGTGCCTCAAGTTCTTCATACATTTTAGCCAGGGTGGCATCCAAAGCGAGTAGTTCTTTTTCTATAACTGAGTTGTCATACTCAACCCGCAATGGAAGCTGCTGAAGATGATGAACAGAGTCAGGTAGTGTACCGCTCCAGTCATCGGAGGCAACTGTATATTTCAGTAGTTCTGCAACTGTATTGAATCTTCGGATGAATCTTTTCATACCATTGAACAACTCCTGCGGTTTGTCGGGAAACTCAATATTTATCTCCATCGCTTTATCGCATTCTTTGGTGAATGATAATCTCGTTGTTAAGCTCTCAGCCAGGTATTGGATTTTAATATGCTGTTGGTGGCTGATATTGAATTTCTTTGGTGGAAGAGTGTTTACAAAATCAATAGTCACAGCACGGAATTTACCTATGGTTCTATACAGCCCTTCTGTAGGATAGATTATTAGATT
>JAFGVF010000360.1 GCA_016938155.1 Candidatus Cloacimonadota bacterium | reverse complement strand
TTATGGTGTTGCCGGAATGGCAGATTTCTTTGTCTTGAATTTGGTCGAGTTCTGGACAGGTAGCAATCCTATGGCATGTAATGGATTAGAAGAGAAAGACATTTATGTTGACGGTAACCATTATCGGATGGAAGCAAGTGAATGCGGAGTGAAACTTGAACAATTATCCGGGGATACAGCTGGTCAAATTCTTGAAGTGAAGTATGATGCTGATGACTCAACAGTAAAGATGACTACGAATAATGGGACAAAGGTTATCGGATATTATCAAGCTGATGGACTGAATCTGATTAATCCTGATGGGACTATCAAAGTTATCAGAATGTAGAAAGTATTGTTTTTAAGAATGAAAAGCTCCCTTTTGGGGAGCTTTTCTCTATATGATATAATCTCAATATCTAAATGATATTCATCTCTTTACCGACTTTAGTGAATGCCAACAAAGCCTTCTGGACATCATCGCGGGAATGGGCTGCAGAAAGCTGAACTCTTATTCTTGCTTTACCGCGTGGTACAACCGGATAACAGAATCCTATCACATAGATTCCTTCTTCTAGTAAACGGGAAGCAACCTTAATGGCAAGAGGCTCTTCATAGAACATAACCGATACGATAGCCGTATTGCCCGGAACGATATCGAATCCGGCTTTTATCATTTCACTTCTAAAATAGTCTGCATTAGATTTAACTTTATCTACCAGTTCTGAGGATTCGGTTAAAATATCGAGGACTTTGAGCACACCACCAACTATTGCAGGTGGAACCGTATTAGAGAAAAGGTATGGACGGGAGCGTTGGCGAAGAATATCAATAACCTCTTTCTTACCGGAAACACAGCCACCAGAGGCACCACCGAGGGCTTTACCAAAGGTCGTTGTGATAATATCTACCCTTCCAGTAACACCACAATGTTCCGGAGTACCTCGCCCTGTTTTCCCGATATAACCGGTAGCATGGGAGTCATCAACCATCACAAGTGCGTCATATTTGTCAGCAAGATCACAGATACTTTTAAGATTAGCAATGTCACCATCCATTGAGAAAACACCATCTGTTACGATAAGACGGTATTTTAGGTTTTTAGATTCCTTAAGCATCTCTTCAAGTTCTTCCATGTTTGAGTGTTTATAGCGGAATCTCTGAGCTTTGCAGAGTCTAACTCCGTCAATGATGGATGCATGATTAAGCATATCAGAGATAATGGCACTGTCTTCCATTAAAAGCGGTTCAAATACTCCACCATTGGCATCGAAACAGGATGAAAAGAGAATCGTATCTTCAGTACCCAGAAAATCTGAAACCTTTGCTTCGAGTTTCTTATGTATGTCCTGAGTTCCACAGATGAAGCGGACGGAGGATAAACCAAAACCCCAGTGGTTCATAGTTTCCTGAGCAGCCTTAACAACCTCGGGATGGTTCGAGAAACCTAAGTAGTTATTAGCACAAAAATTGAGTACTTCTTGTCCAGAAATCAGTGAGATTTTAGAACTTTGTGATGAGTTAAGAATTCTTTCTTTCTTGTACATACCGGAAAATTCAATGGTTTCAAGTTGTTGACTTAGTTCGTGAAGAAATTTCTTGGACATGATTACCTCTTTATAGTATTAATATTTTGGGAACCACTTCTGCTTGCATGCCTATTTGTCAATAAAAAAACGCCTCTCCAAATTAATGAAGAGGCATCATTTTTTTATCTGTTTATAAGAGCTTAAGCTCCGTACATTTCCATTATCTCTTTCTTTGATTTTCCAAGAATATCATACTTCTTTCCGACCTTGATAAAAGCAGCCAATGCTTTCTCTAAATGGTGCATCTCATGGGCTGCAGATATCTGTGTTCTGATACGGGCTTTACCCTGAGGAACAACGGGGAAGAAGAAGCCAATGGCGTAAACGCCTTCGTTAAAGAGGTCGATAGCGAAATCCTGTGATAATTTTGCATCGAAAAGCATCACAGGGACAATAGGTGTATCACCGGGTTGGAGTATGAAGCCGGCATCAAGCAAGCCCTGACGCCACCAATTGGCGTTCTTCTCCAGCTTGTCACGACGCTCTGTTGTCTTGGAAAGAGTATCCAAAACACTGATGACACCTGCAACAACCGGTGGAGCAATGGTATTGGAGAAAAGGTATGGGCGTGCCTTTTGACGACACATCTCAACAAGTTCTTTTCTTCCTGAAACGCATCCGCCGGAAGCTCCGCCGAGTCCCTTTCCGAAGGTAGTAGTGATAAGGTCAATCTTACCCATCACACCATACTTTTCATGGGTACCTCTACCGGTTTTACCGATAAAGCCTGAGGCATGGGATTCATCAACGAGAATCATGGCATCATACTTCTCACAAAGGGCAACCATCTCATCAAGTTTAGCTGTATCACCATCCATAGAATAAACACCGTCAGTGATAACGAGTTTTATTCTCTTATCGGCATGAAGAATCAGTTTCTCTTCTAAATGTTTCATGTCGGAATGCTTAAAGGAATCGGTCATTGCTTTGCAAAGACGAATCCCGTCAATAAGCGAAGCATGCACGAGTCTGTCGGATATCATCACATCTTCTTCAGTGAGGATAGCTTCAAATACACCGGCATTTGCATCCATACAAGATGGGAAGAGTATAGTATCTTCCGTTCCAAGGAACTTTGATACTTTTTCTTCTAACTCTTTATGAATATCCTGCGTACCGCAAATGAAACGGACTGAAGACATACCGTAACCACGGGCATCAAGTCCCTCATGAGCAGCTTTAACAACTGCCGGATGACTTGAAAGTCCCAAGTAGTTGTTGGCACAGATATTGATAACCTTCTTTAAGGGTGCTCCGGGAGGAAATTCCACTTCGATTTCAGCATCTTGAACGGAATGGATGTATCTCTCAATCTTGAGGATACCACCATCTTTCAAAGTATTAATCTGATTCTCAAAGATAGCACGAGTTCTTGCACTGTAAGCCATTTCTTACTCCTTCGCAGCCAAGAATTCCATCACTAATTCCGTGATTTTGTTTACTGAGTCGAAGGCTTCAGGTGTAGCTCTGTTATCAGGTAGAGATATTTTGTATCTTGTCTCTAAAAAGCGTTTCAAAGAAACCATTGAGAAAGAGTCAACAAACCCACCGGAGATTAGAGCTGTGTCATAAGTAAGCTCTTCATCCTGATCTTCCATATATTCATTAATCACATATTCCAATACTACATCGCGAATTTCATCCATAATAGATATCTCCTTTATTTAAGTAATTTATTAATCGTCTTCAAGTGATGATGTGTCGCCAATCTCTTCACCCCATTCCTGAGCTTTGAGAATTCGTCGCATTATTTTTCCACTGCGTGTTTTTGGCAATCCATTAACAAACTCAATTTCCTGTGGCATTGCCAATGGTGAGAGCTTCTTACGAATGAAGTTCATGATTTGTAACTCCATCTCTTCATCTGCTGTATAGCCTGTTTTAAGAGTAACAAAAGCTTTAACAACTTCCATATTCACAAAATCAGGTTTAGAAACAACAGCCGATTCGGCAACTGCAGGGTGTTCGATAAGGGCAGATTCAACTTCAAAGGGAGAAACAAGATGTCCGCCGGTATTGATAATATCATCATCTCTACCGATAAACCAGAAATATCCATCCTGATCAATATAGGCACGGTCTCCGGGAATATACCAGCCATTCACGAACTTAGCTTTATAAGTCTCTTCATTGTTCCAATACATCCTCATCATGGAAGGCCATCCGGGTCTGAATCCGATTAAACCTGCTTGTCCAACCGGGATTGGCTCATAAGTATTCTGATTAAGAATGGCAGCTTCAATACCCGGGAAAGGCTTACCCATTGAGCCCGGTTTGATTCTCATCCCGGGATAGTTGGATATCATAATTGAACCGGTCTCTGTCTGCCAATATGAGTCATGGAAAGGTAAACCGAAAACTTTCTCTGACCAGATAACTGCTTCAGCGTTGAGTGGTTCGCCAACACTGGCAAGATGTCTCAGACTTGATAGGTCATAATTCATTACGACTTTTTCACCGGCTTTCATGAGTGAACGGATAGCTGTAGGTGCAGAATACCAGACACTGATTTTATGCTTTTCGATAAATCTGTACCAGGCATCTGCTGAGAATCCGATGTCATTCACACACTGAGTAACACCGCTTGCCCAGGCACCGATAATACCGTAAGAAGTACCGGTTACCCAGCCGGGGTCTGCGGTACACCAATAGATGTCATTCTCTTTTAAATCCAACACCCATTGTGCGGTTAAGTACTGAGAAATTAAAGAATAGTGTACATGTTTAACACCCTTCGGCATTCCGGTAGTACCGGAAGTGTAGTGTAGTACAGATGGTGATTCTGCTTTTGTAGGATAGATTTCAAATTTATCAATTCTCTCCGACTCATCCATGTTAAAAGCTACTTCCATATCCTGAAGAGGAGACTTTGCATTATCATCCACAACTATGATATTGCGTAAGTGTGGAAGATTGGCTACAATCCTGCGAACTTTTCCTAAATGCTTCTTCTGAGTAATAATCGCAGTGGTTTCTGCATTTTCAAGCCTTACATGAAGCGATTCCTCTCCAAAAGCAGAGAATAGAGGTTGAGCTATTGCTCCTATTTTCAGGATTCCGAGAAAACCGATATAAAGCTCCGGTATTCTGTCTAAAAACAGACAAACTCGTTCTTCCGGTTTAACACCAAGACCCTGTAGGAAGTTGCCTATGGAGTTACTATACTGTCGTATATCATTGTAGGTATAGCGTTTCTCCTTGCCTCCCAGACCTTCCCAAATCAAAGCAAGCTTGTCTCCTTTGCCCATGTTGCAGATTCGATCGCTACAATACCAGCCGATATTGATATTATCTCCGGGTTTATAGCCTAATTCTTTTTCTGAAATGTTCCAATTAAAATTGCTGAGTCTCTCCTCGTAGTTACCGATAATGTGCATACTGAATTACCTCTTTTTACAATGTTTTTTGTGCAGCATTTACCAAACTCGTTGATGAATAACGCTCAATTTTCCCAGACTTTACAAGTGGCTTTTTTTTTGTCAACAACTTATTTGATACTTCTTATGTCACTGCGATATTATGTTGAAGTTCAAATATTTATATCTTCATTTTCATGGATTTAATCATAAGTGATGTATTCTTCTGATGATGAATAGACTTCAATAGGACAGATAAAGGAACAACTTTATATTAACTGATTTTTTCTTCATGCCCACTCATACTCTAAAACTATTTCATGAATATTCTCGGCGTAAACTACAACAATAGATATAGCATGTCTTTAATCCTGAAGGGATTACAAAATAATAAGGGGTTGTCCCACAGTGCCAAGATCGCTTCCTTCA
>JAFGVF010000359.1 GCA_016938155.1 Candidatus Cloacimonadota bacterium | reverse complement strand
GAAATTGCCGATGAAAAAGATATGGGTAAGATTTCAGGGATGGGCTGGGCACTTGGCTATGTTGGTGGTCTCATCTCATTGATTTTCTCATTGATTCTTGTAAACAACAGACTCCTGAACTGGGTATTCCCCTCAGTTGCTGTTTATTTTCTCATCTTTTCCACATTCACTTTCTTCTGGGTTAAAGAGCTAAGACGACCGAGTAAGAGAAGCAATTACTACAAGATTGCTTATCAGAGAATAGCCGATTCATTCAGAAACATCAAGAAGTTTAAACAGCTTGTCCGTTACCTTTTCAGCTATTTCATCTACAATGACGGAATAACGACAGTTATAGCCTTTACTTCTATCTATGGAATGGAAAGATTCGGATTATCGACTAAAGAGATAATCAAATTGTTTATTTATGCTCAGTTCACATCTATTCTCGGAGCCTGGTCTTTCGGATATTTGGCTGACAAAGCAAACTTGAAGCTTTCAATTAATATCTCGCTGATCATCTGGATTGGAGTAGTTTTAAGTGCTTTCTATTGCAGAACAGGTCAGGAGTTTCTCTATGTAGTGCTTCTTGCTGGAATTGCGATAGGGTCAAGTCAGGCAAATAGTCGAACCATGCTATCCTGCTTAACACCCAGAAGCAAGCAGGCAGAATTCTTCGGATTTTATTCTATTGCAGGTAGGATTTCCTCGATCATTGGTCCTCTCTTGTTCGGTGAGATGAAAAGGGTTACCGGCGATATTCGTTATTCTATTCTCTCAGTACTTGTTTTTTTTGTTGCAGGATTTATAGTACTTCAATCTGTTAGAGTCAATGAGGGAATCGAAGTTGCTAAAAGTTGGGAAGGAGATGTTTAGATAGAAATGAATAAGTTTATAATTGAAACCTACGGGTGTCAAATGAATATTGCAGACAGCGAATTGGTTGCTACTATTTTAAAAGATGCAGGCTACTTCGAAGCTGATAGCATTGAAGATGCCGATATTATTATTTTTAATACCTGCTCCGTGCGTCAACATGCAGAAGAAAGAGTGAAAGGACGCATCTCCAATGAACAGGCTCGGAAAAAGAATAAGTCTGATTTAGTGATAGGCGTTATGGGTTGTATGGCTCAAAGAATGAAAGAAGAACTTATAGCTTTAAATATAGGAGTGGACTTTATTGTAGGGGTTGACCAGTATCACAATATCCCGGAGATAATTGAATCTAAGTCAACCATAAATGCCGATTTTAACTCAGCGGAAGTTTATCATAACATATATCCGACCAGAAAAGGGAATTTCAATGCTTTTGTGACTATTATGCGTGGATGTAATAACTTCTGTACCTATTGTATTGTACCTTATGTCAGAGGTCGAGAACGGAGCAGACCATTAGACGAAATCCTCAGAGAAGTCAGACTTGCCGGAGAAGAAGGATTTAAAGACATTACTCTGTTAGGTCAGAATGTAAACTCTTATTCTTTTGATGGCATAAAATTTCCGCAGTTAATGCAGAAAGTCAGTGACATTGATACTATAAAGAGGATTCGTTTCGTTACCTCCCATCCCAAAGACCTTTCGGATGATCTTATCGAAGTTATGGCTGCAAATGAAAGGATTTGCAAGCATGTGCACTTACCCCTGCAAAGTGGTGATGACGAAATTCTTCGGCGAATGAATAGAGGCTATACCGCCTCTCATTACAGAGGAATTATAGATAAGTTACGCAGGGCAATGCCGAATATTGGTCTGACCACTGATGTAATTGTAGGCTTCCCGGGGGAGACCGAAGAGCAATATCGCAAGACTTATGATTTAATGAAAGAAGTTGAGTATGATTATGCTTTTATGTATAAATACTCACCGAGAACCGGAACAAAGGCAGCAGATTTTGCTGAACAGGTTCCGGAAGAAGTAAGATTAAGTCGATTAAAAGAGATTATTGAACTTCAGAGGGAAATTACTTTACAAAAATTCAGGTCTCAGATAGGTTCCATTAAAGAAGTTTATGTAGAAAATGTCAGTAAGAAATCCGCTGAAGAGCTTTCAGGGAAGACCGAGGATTTTAAGATTGCTGTTTTCAAAGGTGATAAATCGCTTATCGGGTCTTTTGTGAATATAGAGATAACCGATGCAACAAGCGGTACATTAATAGGAAGAAAGGTTTAAATGAGTCTTTATCAGTCAAATTACGAGATTAAAGATTACAAGATAATCAGATTATACAATATCGATTATCTTGGTGAATTGTATATAGCCAAAGATATGATACTTGACCGGAAAGTTTTTCTCCGAGTATTAACTGATGTAACAGTTTCAAGTGATGTAAGTGTTCCTCTTATGGAGGAGGCGAAAAAGCAAGTGAATCTGCATCATGAGAATATACTTACCCTGAACAGTATAACGATTTTCAACAACTATATTTGCTTGATTTCTGATTACTCTGACGGGGAGTTTCTTTCTGAAATTCTCGTAAAATACAAACGATTCAGTGATAAAAAAGCACTCACCATTATCAAAGATATATGCAGTGTGTTGCATGAAGCACACAAAT
>JAFGVF010000358.1 GCA_016938155.1 Candidatus Cloacimonadota bacterium | reverse complement strand
CTTTGTGGCAGCTTTAACCAATAGTGCAGAAGGTCTTGTATGAAGACCTAACTTGTTGCTGACTATTACTTCCTTAGTAATCATATAATCCTTTGAGGGTTATAATTGAGTTTTCTTCTTAATTTCTTCTGTAAGAATCTGGGCATAATCCTCAGCAGCATGATACCCATTCTTCTTCAAAATGAAATTCATCACCGCAACTTCAATAATTACGGATACATTTTTACCCGGAGAGACCGGTAAGTTTATACATGGGATGTTCACACCAAGATGCTCAACCCAGTTTGCTACAAGGCCAAGTCGTTCATAGTCAAAATTATCCTTCCATGGCATAAGCTCAATCTGTAAGTCTATTCCATGATTAAATCTAACTCTTTGAATTCCGAACATCTTCTCAATATTGATAATCCCGACACCTCGTATTTCCATAAAATGTCCAAATTTACGGGGGGGCATGCCGACCAAAGCATCATCAAGGACTTTAATGGTAACAGTATCATCTGTAACCAATCCATGTCCACGAGTAACCAAATCAAGGGCACATTCGCTCTTACCGATACCGCTCTTACCTGTAAGCATTACTCCCACACCAAAAACATCCACAAGTGTTCCATGGATTGTCTTTTCCTGTGCAAAGTAATTGTTCAAATACCGAGCAAGGCCATTATACAATTTGATGGTACTCAATCGACTGGCAAGTATGGCTATGTTCATGTTGTTAGCCAAATCAACAACAATATATGGCAGGGTCAGTCCCTTACATACAATCATACAAGGGATACTATACGAAAAAATATCCTTTATCTTCTCATAAAGATCCTCTTCGCTGAGTGATTGTAAATAGATAACTTCCGTTTCTCCAAGAACTTGAATCCGGTCATACGAGAAACGGTCAAGAAAACCTGCCAAGGCAAGTCCCGGTCGATTTAAATGAGCAAAGTTTATCGGATTATCGAGTGTCTTCTCGTTACTAACTAACGATAACAGCATGTCGTCCTTTTTGGACTCGAGCAATTCCCTCACAGTAAAGTTTTTCATAAGCCTAAACCCCGGGGAGTTGCCTCCCCGGTTAATGTTTTATGGTTCAAGTAACTTGTAATGATCTTCGTCCTTTTTTACAAGAACATTGATTTTATCTGTTTCGACATTTTTAAAGATGATGAAGTAATCTTTCCCATCATCAAGTTTATCAACAGCTTCATCTGTAGTCATGTATTCAGGAATGACTTTCTTAGTTTTAATAAGTTTTCTTTCAGAATCCTCTTTCTTAAAGAGAGAAGTTCTGGAGAATCCTGAGTTTTCACTAAGACTTTTCTTCTTATGGTCGGTTACCTTATCCTTCAATTTTTTCAACTGGTTTTCCATGCGATCAACGGTAGTATCTATTGCTACATACATATCGTTTTCTTCAGATTCACTTTGAAGGCTGAATTTGGAAGCATGCAAACTTATCTCACATATGTTTCTTGTGTTATCCAGTGTAAGTATGACATGCAGATTAATAATCTGGTCAAAGTACCTGTCAAGTTTTTCACAAGCGGATTCTACATAATCCCTTATAGCATTAGTGAGTTCGAAGTGTCTTGCAGTGATTGTGATTTGCATAATTTCCTCCTATATTTTGATAAAATCCCGTGCTTTTTCCGCGTGATACGAACTTCGTACCAACGGACCGGATTCAACGAAGATAAATCCTAACTCTTCGCCTATATCCCGATATCGATTGAATAAATCTGGATGGATGTATTCCACCACCGGATGATGCTCTGCTGATGGTGATAAATACTGCCCTATCGTCAATATATTACAATCAACACCTCTTAAATCTTTCATTAACTCTATAACTTCTTCTTCGGTTTCCCCTAAGCCAACCATAATCCCACTCTTGGTTATCATGGAAGGATCAAACAATTTGACCTGCCTTAACAAATCAAGTGAGCGTTCATATACAGCCATAGGGCGAACATCCGGATAAAGTCTCGGTACTGTTTCGAGATTGTGGTTAACAATGTCAGGTTTCGCCTCTACTATTGAGCGTAAACTGTTCCAATCCCCTTCTAAATCTGAAATCAGCACCTCAATTGATACTGTCTCGCATTTTTTGTGCACATAGTTTATTGTCTTCACGAACTGACCGGCACCTCCGTCACTAAGGTCATCTCTTGTAACTGTAGTAATCACGAGATGCTTCAATTGGAGCTTTTGAGCCATTTCTGCAATGTTTTCCGGTTCATTTGGGTCTGCAGGTAAAAGAGTACCTTTGCTTTTTTCAACTGCACAGAATCGACAATTTCTTGTACAAACCTCTCCCAGAATCATTACTGTTGCAGTTCCTCTGTCGAAGCATTCACCTCGATTGGGGCATTTTGCACTTTCACAGACAGTATGCAAGTTAAGACTTCTTAGATATGCATTTATCTCTGAAGCTTTTTTTGAACCAAGTCTGTTGGCTTTGAGCCATGTCGGTTTCTTATCCATAATTATAATTTATGTACCGATAATCCTTCAATATCTTCAATTGATTCCATTACACTTTCACCCAAAGTCGGATGAGCAAACACTATCCTTTCCACATCCTTGACGGTGGAATCGCGTCCAATAAGTATTGCTCCCTGGGCAATCATTTCTGTTGCATTTGGACCTATAATATGCATACCAACAAGTTTCCCTGTCTTCTTATCGGCAATTGTTTTAACGAATCCGAATGTATCGCCAATTGCCATGGCTTTCCCACTTGCAGAAAATGGGAATTTACCAATCCCCACTTCGCCGTAGATATCGATAGCTTGAGTTTCTGTTAAACCTACTGATCCTATTTCAGGATGAGTGAATGTACATCTTGGAATGTTTGTATAGTCCAAAGCGAATGAATGGTCTTGTTCGTTATTGATAAGAACATTCAATTGATCAGCCACCATCAATCCCTGTTTACTTGCTGTATGGGCAAGCATCAGCTTTGCTGTATTATCTCCAATAGCCCAGACATTTTCCAGATTTGTCTTCATCTCATCGTCTATAACGATTGCACCTCTATCCATTTTTAACTCACAGCCTTTAAATTCTAATCCTGTTACGGCTTCTCTCCCAACACTCACAAGAGCTTTCTCAACTTCCAGTTCTTTCCCGTTAGAAAGTTTGAGTATCAAGCCGTTCGGATTACTTTCAAAACCCTCAACAGCCGTTTTGGTTAAAACTTTGATACCAGATTTCTTTAGAGAAACTGCAAGTCGCTTGGAAATCTCGTCATCTTCAGCCGGGACAAGTTGGGGTAGAAACTCAATAATTGTTACATCAACTCCAAAAGAGTTAAATATTGAAGCAAACTCGCAACCAATCACTCCGCCACCGATAACAGCAAGTGATTTTGGTAAACTATCTATTTTTAAGATGTCAGTCGAGGAGAGTATTTTCTGATAGTCAAATGGCATAAATCTTAGTTCTTTGGGTTTTGAACCTGTTGCCAGAATTATATATTCTGCACTAAATTGCTCTTGATCTTCAGTTGTAAGGATATACAAATCATTCCTCTTTTCAACAGAAACCACTTCTTTTTTTATCACAGGAATCTGTTGTTTTTCGTATAACTGCTCTATACCCGATACAAGTTTTTCCACTATCCCATTCTTTCGTTCGAATACTCTGCTATAATCTATATGAAAATCATGAATTGCCAAGCCGTAAGATTCAGATTCTTTAATTTCGTTATACAATTCTGCAACCTTTACAAGAGCTTTTGTTGGAATACATCCCCAGTTTAGGCATACTCCACCAAGTCTTTCTTTTTCAAATACAACTGTCTCTATGTTATAACGCTTAAGTCTTAATCCGGTTACATATCCTCCGGGACCTCCACCTATAATTGCTGTTTTATAATGTCTCAACTTCGCCTCCTTAAGCGACTGTTTAGTATTCCCATCTCGTCCCGATACTTTGCTACTATCCTTCTGGAAACAAACATGTTATCTTCCCTAAGCTTTTCAACTATATCCTGATCGCTTATCGGGGTATCCGGGTCTTCATCTTCTATATAGTTCATGATACAATTTTTTACTTTCTGCCTTGAAATTGACTCAAAATTTGTATCTTGTCCGGCAGTAGGACTGAAAAAATTCTTCAATGGTATGATTCCAAATGGAGTATCAGCATATTTGTCCTTAACAACTCTGGAAACCGTAGATTCACTAATCCCTAAGTCTTCTGCGATTACCGAATAAGTCATAGGATGTAAAATCCTTTCGGGATTAAAGAAGAAGTCGTATTGATGTTTTATTATCGCTCTCACAACTCGTTCCATTGTTCTTCGGCGCATATATATTGACTTAATCAGAAATCTGGCTGAATTAATCTTCTCCCTCACATATTTGACAGTATCTTTGTCATAGAGCTTAGTACTTATCATCTGCTTGTAGTGAGGATTAATAGATAGATTCGGTGAATAGAAATCATTGATAATCACTTCAAAGTCATCATCAACAAGCTTGATTATTACATCAGGTGTGATATAATCCTCAGAGACTTCACTGATTCTCAACCCGGGTTTCGGGTCAAGTCCTGCTATAATATCTCTGATTTTGATGACATAATCCTGAGAAACTTGATACTTAGGAGCAATTTTAAAATATCTCTTGTGAATCAGATTATCGAAATCGTCTTTAACTATTCTATATATGATGGAATCTTCATCGTAAGAATCTTTAAGTTGTGCCAATAGACATTCCACAATGTTCCTCGCAGTAATACCTTTAGGGTACATATCCATAATCATTGTGTGAATTTCTTCAGCCCTATTCACGGAAATGCCATATTCTTTTGCTACTTGCTTGATTATATAATCTTCTGGCAGAAAGCCATATTCATTACAGCTTTCGATCATATCTCCTGCAAACTCATCTTCAATCTCATTCAGTCCAAGATAAGCAAGTTGCTCAATAAACTGTTCGAACCGATTCTCTTTCG
>JAFGVF010000357.1 GCA_016938155.1 Candidatus Cloacimonadota bacterium | reverse complement strand
TAGAAACGAGTTTTACTTGCTCTTCCGATGGAGTCCCGGTACTTAAAGTATAGATATAATCTCTTAGGGAATCAAAATCGGTGTTGCCGTTAAATAAGCAATTGTTTTCATTTGGAATAAAATCATGAGTGAATTCATCGGCAATATCAATCTCTGAATATAATTGGATTTTAATCACTGTGACCATGGGGTCGAAGTTCTTAAGATCAGCATCTTGCAGAATATTATTGGTCTCGAAGTTATTATTGGCTTTGATGAGAATATCACTACCCTGTCTTTTCCAGCTAAGTTGTTCGTTTGTGCCTAAAATTGTACAGGCTTTGACACTGTTGTTTAGATTTCTGATTTTAATCAAAGTCGTTGGTATATGCGGATAGAAAAGATACAGTGTCTTTCTGTCATTCGAAAGAGTCGAAGGGTAATCGGTATATTTAGTATCAATACCCGCAGTACTCTCAAACACAGCTTCATAATGCTTTTTGTTCCAGCGAGCCAGTTCTTTGAGGATTTCGACCTGCTCTTCAGGGATTGTGCCATCTGCCTTGGGTCCAATATCAAGCAGAAGGTTACCGCCTTTGGAGATGCAATCGATAAAGATACGGATAATCTGATAGGGTGTCTTGTAGTTTTTATCATTACCTTGATAACCCCAGGAGTCGTTCATGGTCATACAGAGTTCCCAATAATCACTGTCCGGTTTTGAGATAGGAATGCCCTGCTCCGGGGTTGCATAATCGCCATATCCTTGCAGTCGGGAGTTCACAATCACTTTCGGGTTCCAGCCTAAAAGCTTCTCTTTCAGCTCCTTCGCTTTCCACTGCTCTGCTGTTCGCTCCCAGTCACCGTCAAACCAATATAAGTCAGGATTGTATTTGGTTGATAGCTCCTCAATCTGCCCTTGATAGAATTTCACAAAGGCATCCCATTTCTCAGCATCCTCTTCATACCGTTTCTTAGTGATCGTGAAGTTGGGATAATTATCATCCGACCAGTCGATTAGGGAATAGTACAAGCCAACCTTAATATCTTCTTTTCTTAGTGCATCGCAGAAGGGTGCAATCAGGTCGCGTTTTGCAGGAGTAAGGTTTACAACATCCCGATCATTATATTTAGTATCCCAGAGTGCAACTCCATCATGGTGTTTGGTAGTGAGGACTGCATAACGGGCACCGGTATCTTTGATAAGTCTTGCCCATTTTTCGGGCTTATACTTTTCAGCTGAAAATCCCTTTGTTTGCTTCATATAATTATCATAAGAGATGTAGTTATTATAAAACGACCACGACTCATCAATTCCATTTACTGAATAGATGCCCCAATGTATGAAAATACCAAGCTTGGCATCTTTAAACCAATCCATTCTATTCATATAATCTTCCTTTGATTCCGTTACTCCCCATACTGATAAAGCGATAACCAATATAAATAAACCGGTGCTGATTCTCTTCATTGCCTTTCCTCACACTGTTAATAGCTAACTGATTGTTTCATAAATGTAGGTGTCAAGATAAAATGATTTGTGAACTGTGAACAAGGGAGTTTGTCAGAGCGTAGCGAGAACGACTTCCTTGGAACTCCCTGTTTTAAATGAAATCACGCTTGAGCCGTGTAGTGCTGCAATCAACCATTTGAAAGGTCTAAAGACCATTTCAAAGGTTTTTTACAGGTGCCTGTTCAAAGAAGCTATTTGCAGAACAATCGCAATCTCGATACTGCAATAAAGTGTACTAAATGACAATTATGGTTGACACTGAGAACATACCAATTAAATGGAGGTCAAATATATCCAAAGGGGAAGTTATGAATAGGAGTATGAAGTCAGTATTATTAACCGTTCTTCTACTTATTGTATTGAGTTCCGGCTATGCGTTAGGGGTAGCAGTTGAAACAGAACTCGATGAGATAATTCAAGTTCAGAAGTATTTCAGGGCGATCCATGTCATGGTAATGCTCTTAGCCGGTTTCGGTTTCTTAATGGTCTTTGTTAAGAAGTACGGCAGGTCGGCAATAACAGCAACATATTTAATGGTGAGTGTAGCCATTCCGACATATTTTCTCACTGAGCTCACGGGGTGGTTTGCCCCCCCGGAAGCTCCAATCAACAGCCTTATTTTGGCAGAATTCTCTGCTGCGTCGCTGTTAATTTGTGCAGGGGCGGTATTGGGTAGATTGAAGTTGTATCAATACATCCTGCTCGGATTCCTCTTTGTGCCGTTCTATGCCCTCAATGAATGGATTCTCCTTTCAGGTGGTTTCGGACTTATTCCTGCCGGTGCGGTTGCCGATACGGGTGGTTCAATTGTGATTCATGCCTTCGGTGCTATCTTCGGACTTGGGTTAATATTCTCTTTAACCTCGAAGAATGAGTACGCCTGCGAAGTGTCATCGGATTCCACAAGCGATAGATTTTCTCTTCTCGGCAGTATGCTCTTATGGATATTCTGGCCCAGCTTCTGTGCAGCCCTTGTTGCTCCCAAAGATTTAATTCCAACTGTTATAAATGTCGTCTTGGCTCTCTGCGGATCCACCCTTGCTACTTACTTCTCTTCCGTTGGATTGCGTAAGAAGGTATCGCCTGAAGATATTGCCAATGCTACTCTTGCCGGTGGTGTTGCCATCGGTTCAACCTGCGATGTTACGATTGCACCCATTGCCTTTGCCATCGGTTTATTCGCCGGATTCCTATCAACTCTCGGCTTTGCTGTATTGAAGGAAAAAGTTCAACACATGATTCAGAAAGTAGATACATGTGGTGTTCTTTATCTACACGGCTTACCGGGTCTCTTTGGTGGACTTGTAGCACTTTTAGTTGTGCAGGGTTTGGATGTTAAGGCTCAATTATCAGCAATTTTCATAACTATTGTCATTGCCTTAGCTTCAGGACTGGTCGTTGGCAAATTGGTTTCTGTTACGGGTAGAATTGAAGTTCCTTACGCTGACGAGGCAGAACTGGAAGTTTGATTCAATGATATTTAATTTGTATGGGCACAATATTTTGTGCCCTTTTTTGCGGGACTTCCCGCTGAGCAGGGAGTTCCGTGTTTTCTTATCTAAAGGAAATCCCCATTTGTAAAACTATATACACAACTTTTACTCATAAACCAAATAAAGTAGTTGACATATTAAGGGCTTCCCTTATCTTCCATCTAAAGCTTTATAAAAATGCTAATTAGGTCATCAAAAGGATGCACACAAAGACAAGAAAGGGAATTTATATGTTCAAGAAGGTACTGTTTTTTATTACTATTTTTGTTGCTACAACTCTGTTTGCTCAAGAGACTCGTCCTGATTTAGACCCCGTCAGAAATTTCGAGGAAGATTGGAATGTCAATAGTGTTACTTATTCGTGGGATGCCCCACTTGATACTACCGGGTTGATAAATTATAAAGTGTATCGGGATAGTTCTCATATTGCTTCAACGGTGGCTTTTTCTTTCACCGATTCTCCGTCTCTCAACGGATATTACCTATACTATGTTACTGCTCTATATAACTATGGTGAGTCCGTCCCATCCCAGACTTATAATGCTCCAATCTGCACAGCACACCCACCGTTGAATGTGAATGCATCCGTTAACGGTGCAGATGTTACTATCACCTGGTCGCCTCCTGTGGATACAGGCTTTTTACTCTATTATCGAGTGGAGAGAATAGTTCAGTTAGTGGGATATACGGAGAATGTAGGAACAACTACTTCCACATCGATGCTTGATGAGGATGTCCCCAATGGTGAATACGCCTATCGTGTTACTGCCTATTATAATTATGCTGGACAATTCCCATCGAGCCTTGCAGCTGTAACGGTAGTAAACTGGGAAATCCCTTCCAATCTTACCGTCAGTATAGTTGGTTCTAATGCTGTTTTGAATTGGAGTGCTCCAGATGATGATTTATTACTGGATGGGTACTACATCTATCGCAACGGCTCGAGAATAGATTTCGTCCAGAGCTATTCTACTACTTACAGCGACCCTTTAAATAATCGGGAACGGGCTTTCTATCAGGTATCAGCTTCCTATCGCGGGTTTTAATCAGTAATTTACTAATAATATTGGAGAGCACTATGAGCATCACTAACTGCCAAATTGCTTACTATTCTTTAAACGGGAATGCAGATGACAGCAGTGGGAATCGACATCACGGCACTTTGCATGGTCCAATTCCGGCTATGGACAGATTCGAAAGGAAAAACCGGGCTATTGAATTTGTAAAAAACGAAGATTTAATCGAGTTACCTCACCAGATTGCTGATAATCTGTCAGATTTTTCTTTATCGTTCTGGGTAAAAACTCAGAAGAAGGGATGCATTATATCCGGTGCTAACAATCTAAACCATAATGAGATTGTTGTTGGTATAAACTCCGAGGGTTATCTATCCATTACATTAAAACAGAGATTTGTTATGCAGAGCAACAAGCCAATTATCGATAATTGCTGGCATCACATCGTCATAACCAGAGATGGTTCTGACAATGAAGTTACTATCTATGTTGACAATCGTGTCGCAGGGCAGGGAGATATGGCAGAGGGAAAGCTAGTCGTAGCAGATAGTGGTCTCTGGCTTGGCAATGATCAGGATTCGATTGGATCAGGCTGGGAACCTGATGCTCAGTTTATCGGTTCACTTGACGAATTGCGATTTTATAAAAGAATACTGTGTGAAAGGGAGATGAATAAGCTGTTTATATTTAAGAAAGAGTAAACTATAATTCTTATTTCTGCATTATTGCTCTATTATAATAGCAACCAAAAGCGTATCGGATCCCTATCAGTCTCCTACCGGACCCTTACCGAAAGGGCTAAGTTATCCACAATTTGTTGATAAGTTGCTGTGATGAAGAATGCAGTTATTGTGACAGAGCAATGGTAGTGCAGTTTTAAAACAAGAAAGAACTTCTTA
>JAFGVF010000356.1 GCA_016938155.1 Candidatus Cloacimonadota bacterium | reverse complement strand
TTGCTTTCGGTTTAACTGTTTTAACAATGGCTTATGCTATCGGGCATATCTCAGGATGTCATTTGAATCCTGCCGTATCATTCGGACTTTGGGCAGGTGGCAGATTTGAAGCTAAAGAATTGTTACCTTACATTGCAGCACAGGTTCTTGGTGCAATCGCAGCGGGAGGAGTATTATTCCTTATTGCCAGTGGTAAGCCGGGTTTTGTGTTGGGTGGTTTTGCATCTAACGGTTTCGGGGAATTATCTCCCGGGAACTACTCATTAATGGCTTGTTTACTCGCTGAGATTGTACTCACAGCCTTTTTCTTAATTATTATCATGGGTGCAACTTCTAAAAGAGCACCTGCCGGATTTGCTCCGATTGCAATCGGTCTCGGTTTAACCCTGATCCATCTTATCAGTATTCCAGTAACCAATACATCAGTTAATCCTGCCAGAAGCACCGGTGTTGCCCTTTTTGCAGGTGGACAGTATATCAGTCAGTTGTGGATGTTCTGGTTAGCTCCAATAATTGGCGGTATTCTTGGTGGTATTATTTATAAACTCATCGGGGATAAGAAAGACTAAATTTTTATTTTTTTTATTGACATAGGGACTCGAGAGAGTCCCTCTTTTTTTACTAACAAATACAATCTTATCTTGTTATGTCTTTAAAGGCAATCGCTGGATAATACAATTTGGACTTAACCAATAACTTCAAGTATCTGCTTTTCTGAGGATTGAATGGTACTTTGAGCAATTCTGGATTAAAAGTGTTAATTACTTCTTTCATTAATGAAGGATTATAGGGATACTTGCTTTTCTTATTTACGCCATTGGTGATGGATAAAAGTTCACGACTGTTATACGGAATCATCGTATCAACAAAATGGGCAAAAGTGCGATAGTTTTTTGCCTTGACAACGGAATAGTAGAGGTCGGAATACAGCAAATCCAGATACTCTATATTGAAATTTCTGCAAAAAAGCTTATTCTTATCCAGCCAACTATGAATCTCTTCGTTCATATAGCGGGATTCCGGAAATCCCAACAAGTCAGAAGCAGTTCTTATCTCATTAACATGCACGGCACGGTTGTGACTCCCTCGCAATACTTCTCCAGTGATACCGCAAACATCCAGAAAGTTTTCCAATTGTTGGTAATAAGTATTGAGAAGGATATACATATCAGAAGCCATGGGCATGTAAACGGATTTGCTTAGAACTTGCTCGATCTCCTTAAGATTATTATTGCCTTTTCCTTCTAATATTGTGTGATTCCTACCCGTAATCCGGCAGAGTTCTTCCGCAGTTGAGGAATCTTGTATTGCTGCATAAGGATGAAGCAATGTGTAGTAAAAAACATCATCAAGCTCTAATGACGCAGCAAAAAGGATTCTGCTGTCCCAACCGGCAGTAAGAGCGAGAGATAGCTTTCTTCTGTTGGAAGCAGCTTTCAAATAACCCGAAAGCATTTGGGCAATTTTGGTAACTGCCTTCCCGCTGGAGTACGGTTGAACAGGTTCATCCGGATAAAAGCGATTTTCTATTCCGGCATTAACATTCAGGTAACTATTGGGCAGGAGGCGATAGATGCCTTTAAATCCGGTGTTTGTACCCGGGCAAATACCCCATTTCTTTCCTCTTTCAGAGTTTATCGCTTCCTCATACCACTCATTATCAGTTTGCTCCAATTCAGTGAATAGCGTAAACAAAGCAGGATCTGAGGTAACAGTAAAATCATTGCCTGAATAGGAATAGAAAACTGAGTTTAAACCATGCAAATCGTTGAAAATATAAAGCTCTTTATTGATGAGACAAAAGACTGTGAAAGTACCGCAATAGGGGAAAGTGTTCTTTATAAAAGAGGCGAAATCATGACCTTCAGCAGCATTGGAAACAAGTACTTCATTATCATAAGTTGGATTTCTGTAATCATACCAATTTCCAACAAGAAAAACTTCCATTTCACTGCCATGAAAACAGGTAACATCACCATCTTCACCAACAAGCAACCTGTATTTTCCCAACGAAAACTCGCGGAATTGGTGGGGAAAATTATTGGGTACAGTCGTTAAAATATGCGGTCTATGATATAGATAGTTTTCTAAGCCCATGAATTCTCCTGTATTATTCGGTCTGTATGAAAATTTCACTCATCTGAACTCACTATTACCAAACACTTTCGCGAGTCAATAGGTTTGTTTTAACACATAGTAAACACAATTTCTCTTACTTCACACATAAATTAAAATAACTATTCGAAAAACCATATTTTGTCAGGAATCGGTTATTCTTAATATAGCATTAAGCTATCGATTGATTACTCTAGAAAACATCTCAGTTTCCTTGCACGAGTGATGTAAACGGGAAAACTCGAAATTATGAAATAATTATCAAGTGATTTAAAAGCAAGCTAAGAGAGCTTTACTCCCATATTAGACAAGAGAGAAACGGCATCGGGAAGAGAGAATTTTGCATTCTTTATCTGATTGGAAAGTGGGTTGATCTGATACTCATGTGCGTTGGTAAAATCAGCATTTATGAGGATAGTATTGTGGAAAGTAACATTCTGAAACTCAGAATATGAGAAATTACTTCCTGTTAGATTTGTGCCGATAAAGTCAGTCTCAAAGATATTACAACCAGAGAAAACGGTTTTACTTAAATCCAGATAGTTGAAGTTGCAACTTCTGATCATACAGGATTTGAAAGCTAATGCCAAACCGAGGGGACTGCATTCAGTAAAATTAATACCGAGAAGCTTACAATTAAGGAACTTAACACCTTGCAATTTGGAGTGCTTGAAGGAAGTCAAAGAGAGATTACACTCCTCGAAAGTACAAGTATCAAGAATCCCATCAAAATGAAAATCCGTTAAGTCGCAAGATTTGAACAAACACTTGAAGAAATCATTGCTTTTAGTCGAATCTGGTGATAATTCGGTAAATGTCCTGTTATCAAAATCGAGAAATACTTCTGAATCTGACATAACGGAATCAGTCTGTAACTAAATATCCTTCACTGTCGTAGAAAGACTTTGTTGCTATGATTATCACATCATAAACCCACCAAATACCAAATCCGCCAACAGTGAGTAACATCAATAACCCCGTACCGAATTTGCCCGTATAAAATCTATGTACCCCATAGGTTCCTAAAAAAATGCATAAAAGCAATGTTGTCAGCCAGTTTTTATTACTAATTCTTTCTTCTGTCATCTCTTTACTCCTGAATCAAAAATATCCTTGCGAGAGTGAGGAATAATGAATTATTGTCAATAACTATCGAGATTTAATTCCTCTTCTGTATTGCGTGTCTGTTTATCTTCGTATAAGTGATAGCTGTCAATATGAGAGAATAATATATAAACACTGGACTCTCTGCATAGCATAAAATCGCGCTGAAAAGGGATTCTCGCTACAGTTCTATATAAGTTCGCGCTTAACAAATTGATAGTGCTTGATGGATACATTCCCCGATAGAATATGTTAGATTGTTAAT
>JAFGVF010000355.1 GCA_016938155.1 Candidatus Cloacimonadota bacterium | reverse complement strand
TTGGAAATTGCCTTAATGCACTTAGTATATTTTTGTGAAACATTGAAAATTTTATAAGGAGTAAATTATGGAAACAAAGCAAATCTATTACTGTCCTATCTGTGGTAATGTTGTTGAAGTACTATACGCAGGTGCTCCCGCACTTGTTTGCTGTGGTCAACCGATGGAGTTATTAGAAGAAAAGAAGGCTGATTTTGCCCTTGAAAAGCATGTCCCTGTTGTCGAGGCTAAGGGCGAGGGTATTCTCGTTAAAGTTGGTTCAACTAAGCATCCAATGACTGAAGAGCACTATATTGCCTTCATCGAAGTTGTTACTAAGGATTTAGTTCTCAGAGCAGAACTCAAACCCGGAGATGAACCGGAAGCTTACTTCCCGATTAAGAAAAGCGAAGTTCTTTATGCCAGAGAATGGTGTAACAAACACGGACTCTGGAAGGGATAAGGAGCAGAAATGTCTGATTCAAAACAGAAAGTCTTAGAGATTTTCTCAAAGTCAACTAATCCGCTTAAAGCTAAAGAAATAGCCGAACAAGGCAATTTAGACCCGAAAGAAGTTGCTAAGCAGATTACCGCTCTAAAGAAAGAGGGACTGCTTGAATCCCCCAAAAACTGTTACTATCAAATAAAGAAATAAGGAAGAATCAATGAAAGGAACCAAAACTGCAGAAAATTTAATGAAGGCATTTGCCGGAGAATCTCAGGCAAGAATGCGTTATACTTATGCAGCAAAAACCGCAAAGAAAGAGGGATTTGAACAAATCTCCGCTATTTTTACCGAGACTGCCGAGAATGAACAGGAACATGCAAAAGTTTTCATGAAGCTGTTACTTGACCACGGAATGGAAGGTGAAGGTATTGAAATTAATGCCATTTACCCGGCTGCCTGGGCAAGAACAAGTACCCTGAAGAACCTTGAATTTGCTGCTAATGGCGAAAATGAGGAATGGACTGAACTCTATCCTGAGTTTGCAAAAGTTGCCGAAGCAGAAGGCTTCAAAGATGTTGCTACAGCATTCAAATTAGTAGCAATGGTGGAAAAAGAGCACGAAGCCCGTTATCGCAAACTGCATCAGTTTGTTCAGGATAATGAGGTGTTCAAACGCGATGGAAAGGTTTTCTGGAAGTGCCGTAACTGCGGTTATATCACAGAGAATATGGAAGCACCGGAAGAGTGCCCAGTTTGCCATCATCCCAAAGCATATTTCGAAGTAACATACAAGTTCTAAAAAATCAAAGTAGGAGGAATTATGCAGAAATATCAGTGCCTTGCTTGTGGTTATATCTATGACCCTGAAGAGAATAACAACATAACCTTTGAAGACTTACCGGAAGATTGGGTTTGCCCAGATTGCGGTGTCGGCAAAGATATGTTTGAACCGGTTGACTAAATAAATTATCAAGGCTGTGCGAAATCACAGCCTTGCTTTTTTTTAGGGAGTTTGCAACACTAAGCGATAACAAACTTCCTTGAATTATCATTTTAAGGAGATTAAATGCCGAAAAACACAGATGTATTTGACATTATGATTGAGAAAGAACTGGAAGCAGTGGCATTCTATACCAAGATGCTGGAGATTGCAAAGTTCGACGCTTTTAAAGCTACGATTAGAGAATTTATAAAAATGGAAGAAAATCATGTGGTGATTATCCAAGGTTTCAAAGAGAATGGTTTCAAAGACAGACAAATCAAGGATTTCAAATCTCTGGGCTTGAGCTCAAGCTCTGACAAAGCAGAACCTATTGACGCCTCCTCATTTGAATCTATCCTGCATCAGGCTGTCCAGAGAGAAGATGCTGCTTATAATCTTTATACACAGTTAAAAGAGGATATGGCAGGAACTGAATATGAGAAGATATTTGCTCTCATGGCTAAAGAGGAAGCTGCTCATAAGTATTACTTTGAGAAACTCTACGATGACCATATTCTCAAAGATAATTAACCCGTTTCAAACTGTTATTAAAAGCTCCCGATTTATGGGAGCTTTTTTGTTTGGTAGAGCGACTGCCCTCAGTTGCTTTGCAAACCTGTGGTTTGAAAAAACTATAATGGACAATGATGTGTTATTTGCATCAGCGTTTTTTGAAGTCTATTTACGGTAAAAAACAAGCTTATTCCCTTTTTACTTGACACCACATTTTGAAAAAGCAAACTACCCAAAACTTTTGCAGGATATATTATGGAAAAAGAGAAACTCTATCTTATAGACGGTACAGCACTTCTTTATCGGGCATATTTCGCCTTTATAAAGAATCCTTTAATAAACTCCAAAGGTCAGCACACGAGTGCTATATTTGGTACTATAAACTCCTTTCTCAGATTACTGGAAGTAACCAAAGCCAGGAATCTGGTTATCTCTTTTGACCGTAAAGAAGCTACTTTTCGAAAAGAGATAAGTGCCGATTACAAGGCAAACCGACCACCAATGCCTGATGACCTCATTTCGCAGGTTAAGCCGGTGCAGGAGTTCTTCTCAATGATTGGTATGGATGAAATATCCTTAGCCGGATTTGAAGCGGATGATGTGCTTTGTACACTTGCTGAGAGTTATCGGGATAAATATGATATTGTGTTGGTTACGGGGGATAAGGACTATGCCCAGATGGTTCAGGATGGAGTAGTGGTCTTTGATCCCAAGAAAGAGGAGTATATAGACCGGGAGATGGTTATCAATAAATACGGGATAACTCCCGAGCAGTTTATCGATTATCTTGCTCTGATGGGTGATGCTTCGGACAACATCCCCGGCGTAAAGGGAATTGGTCCTAAAGGTGCTTCTGCACTCCTGCAGGAATACGGTGATCTGGATAATATCTATGCCCACCTTGATGAGATTAAGGGTTCGACTCAGGATAAACTTCGGGAGAACAAAGAAAATGCTTATCTCTCACAGAAGCTTGCCAAGATAGACCTGCATGTCCCTGTAGCTGTTCATGAATCCGACTTCCTCTTCAAGCCCGAAAACTATACCCTGGTTGAAAACTTTCTGGATGAATATGAGCTTAAGAGTCTTAAGAAGAGACTCGTTTCTCTTTATGATGAAGTAATCCAGACTCAGTCTGAAACGAATGAAACGAACACTAATTTCTCTTTTGAGGCAATTCTGATTAATACTCCTGACAGCTTCAAAGAACTGCTTAAAAGTATGGAAAAATTCCCCGTAGTGGCTTTTGATACTGAAACCGACAATATAGATTCGCATCTGGCGAAATTAGTGGGGGTCTCGCTTGCATTTGAAGATAAAAAAGCATATTATCTACCCTTCAATCACATGAACTCAGAGAATCTGAGTTTAGATGAGCACCTGCCCCAGTTAGCCAATGCCCTGAAACGGAAGCTATTGGTCGGGCATAATATCAAGTACGACCTGCATATCATGCATTATGCCGGCTTTGACCTTTCTAATCCGATTTTTGATACTATGATTGCAGCATATATTCTGGATGCGGGACAGCAACGCTATTCTCTGGATTCTTGTGCTGAGAAAGAGCTTAATTATACGATGACTCCTATCTCTGATTTAATTGGCAAAGGTAAAGAGCAGCTGACCTTCGACAGAGTCCCGTTGAATATTGCCTGCAAGTATTCAGCGGAGGATGCCTATGTGTCACTGGCTTTGTATGAGCTTTATAAACAGCGACTTGAGAATAGTAATCTAACCGATTTATTCAATAAAATAGAGATACCTCTAATCCAATGTCTGTTGAAGATGGAGCAGAACGGCGTGTTTGTTGATACTGAGATTCTTGATTCTCTTTCGGAGAAGATAACAAAAAGAACTGACGAGTTGGAGGATGAGGTTTATACAATAGCAGGATATGAGTTTAATCTCAATTCTACCCAGCAACTCGGGAAGCTTTTATTCGATGAGATGGGAATTCCGGTAGTCAAGAAGACAAAGACGGGATATTCCACTGATACTTCGGTATTGGAGGAATTAGCCCCAAATCATAAGATAGCGGAGTTGTTGATGGAATATCGTCAGCTTGCAAAGCTACAATCTACCTATATCCTTGCCCTGCCGAAGTTAATAAATCCCCAGACCAGGAGAATCCATTCCAGTTTTAACCAGACTATCGCTTCAACAGGCAGACTCTCTTCTACTAATCCCAACCTACAGAATATCCCCATCCGAACGGAATTAGGCAGAGAGATAAGAACAGCGTTCTATGCTCAGGAGGCAAACTGCAAGATTGTATCTGCCGATTATTCCCAGATTGAATTGCGATTACTGGCAATCCTCTCAAAAGATGCCGAGATGATAAAGGCATTCAATGAGAAGATAGATATTCATAGGCGTACCGCCTCCCTGATCTTCGATGTGCCTGAGGAGTTGGTTACAAAGGAACAGCGTTCACAAGCGAAGACCATTAACTTCGGCATCATCTACGGAATGGGCTCAGTGAAGCTCTCTCAAACATTGAATATCAGCCGTAAAGATGCAACAAAGTTTATAGAAAACTACTTCAAGACCTTCCCGACAATCAAGGATTGGATGGAGAAGGCTAAGCAGTTTGCCCATCAGAATGAATATTGCGAGACGATGTGGGGGAGAAGGCTCTATCTGCCCTGGATTAATAAGGGCGGGAAGTCGGAGGCTGACTCAGAAAGAGTTGCAATAAACATGCCGATACAAGGTAGTGCTGCAGATGTTATAAAGATTGCCATGATTAATATCCACAATAAAATCAAGAAGAATAAGGATATCCGCATGATTATCCAGGTGCACGACGAACTTGTCTTTGAGGTGGATTTCTATTATCTGGATGAAGCAATCAAGCTTATCCGGGAGGAGATGGAGAATGCCCTCCCTGAAGCTTATAAGGGGATTGTTCCTTTAACAGTTGACATCGGAGTCGGGGATAATTGGTTTGAGGCACATTAGAGAGGTTTAACCATCTGCCTTTGCCAAGGCTCCGGCGGACAGGCGAACCACACAAAAAGCACGAACTAAGATAAAGAAGATAGTATTTAACGGGATTGTGCGAAGAAATAATAAATTTAAAAGAAGTAACAATGAAAGAATTTGACCGACTGGTAGAGATAATTGCTCAATTACGGGATCCGATAGAAGGCTGTCCCTGGGACTTGAAACAGACCCCTAAATCGCTAGTGCCGAACTTTATCGAAGAGCTTTACGAAGCTATAGAAGCCATTGAAGAGAATGATCCTGACTCCCTTAAAGAGGAGTTAGGTGACTTGATGCTTCATATCCTCATGCAGTGTCGGATTGCAGAAGAGAACGAGGAGTTTACGGTTCGGGATTCTCTGGAAGGTATATCCGGTAAACTGATAAAGCGTCATCCCCATATCTTCAGTGATGCAGTCGAAACGGATGCTAATAGTGTGAGAATGAACTGGGAACGGATGAAGCAGGTGGAGAAGAAAGAGGAACGGCAGTCTATTCTGGACGGGACACCACTTTCTATGCCGGCCCTGATTGTCTCACATCGCTTGCAGGAGAAGGCAGCCTCCATAGGTTTTGATTGGGGTTCAATTGAACCGATATATGCTAAGATAGAGGAAGAAACGCAAGAGATAAAAGAAGCATGTCTCACGGGAGACATGGAGAAGATAGAGGGTGAAGTCGGGGATTTACTGTTTTCGGTAGTGAACCTTGCCCGTAAACTGAATGTAGATTCCGAGACTGCCTTAAGGGTAACAATTAACAAGTTCATCAGAAGATTTAAGCAAGTAGAAAAGTCTTATGAGAACAATGGGAAGATGATGTATGATGCCACTCTGGAAGAGCTTGACGAAGTTTGGGAACAAGTTAAACGCACAGAAGCATAACGGGTTACTCCAACTTTATTTCATTCTTGGAAGCATAATTCTCATTGCTTTCTATATTATTTACACCAATGTCCTATTACAGAAGGCAAAGCAGGACTCGGAATTTATACCCCGCAGTTTTGCTAAGTATATTGTCTTCATCGAGGCTCAGATAAATGAAGCGGAGGGAAATTCTAAGCTTATCTCAGAGCTTTTTGCCAAGTATATCAATTCCCTGACCAAAGACAACTATGAAGATGTTCTGGTGAACTACATCCGGGATGAATTTATCGCCAATATGAAGATGCCGGTGATTATTACGGATGATATGCAAATTCCGCTTTACTGGAAGAATCTGGATGTACCCGAGGCAATTCAGTTCAAAGATCTGAACACGACCTTTCAAACCTATATCCTCAACGCTATGCAGAAGATGGAGATTATCCCGTTAATCTACGAGGGTAAGTCGGTGGGGTTTGTATATTACCGAAGCCAATCTACCTTTCAGGATTTTGTTCAGCAGGTACAATATCCGATAATTGTTACGGATGAATTCCGAAAACCCCGTTACTGGCGGAATATGGGGATTTTAGAGAATATGTCTTATGATAATCTTAATGATGCCCATAAACAGTTTATCTCAAAAAGAATGAACAAGATGGTTGAATTCCCTTTGGAAACAGAAGAGAAGAGAATCGGGTTTGTCTATTTCGAGGAGTCGGATTCACTAAAGAAGATTCGGTCGCTTGTATATGTCGAGATTCTGCTTATAATCCTCTTTGTAGCCTTTGGCAGTTATGGCTTCCTGATGATTAAGAATTCTGAGAAAAACACGCTCTGGGTTGGATTAGCCAAAGAAACCGCTCATCAGTTCGGGACGCCGATTACTTCTCTCAAAGGCTGGACAGAATACTTAAAAATGTACTTTGAAGATTCACCGCAAAGTGAAGAAGTCAGCCCTATGCTGGTTAATATTGAGGAGGATGTCGGGCATTTGCAGAAGATAGCCTCACGCTTCGGAAAAGTTGGCTCATCAATAACTTTGAAACCGACTAAAGTGCAGGAGGTTATTGAGGAGACGGTAAACTATTTTGAGACAAGACTTCCGCATTTCAGCTCGCGTATAGAGATTACATTTAAACCGGATGATTATGAGATGAAAGTTCTTATGGATAAAGAACTATTCCAGTGGACACTGGAGAACCTGATTAAAAACAGTATTGATGCTATGACTGATAAAGGTGGAGAAATAAGCATTGCAGTTGCCAGACATAAGGATAATGTGAATATCTCTATTTCTGATCAAGGGAAAGGCATTCCAAAGGGAATGGTGAAAAAGATATTCGACCCCGGATTTACCACGAAAACAAGGGGCTGGGGACTGGGTCTAAGTCTGGTAAAACGCATCATTGAGGAGTTTCATAAAGGGAGTATCAGAGTGGCTGAAACTTCTCCCAAAGGAACAACCTTCGAGATTACTCTTAAGGAGTTTGTATAATGAAAGTACTTTCACCCGTTCAAATGTATGCTCTTGATAAAAAGACTATGGAGGAGTTCGGCATACCCTCGCGTGTTCTCATGGAAACAGCCGGTAAGGGTTGTGCCGATTACATTCAAAACCACTTTTTATCAGACGATACTCCCATGGAGATAAGTGTCTTCTGCGGCTCCGGTAATAACGGAGGAGACGGATTTGTGATTGCCAGATGGTTGCATTTTTTCGGACATAAAGTAACTGTATTTCTTCTCAATGAACTCACTAAGTCAAGTGAGGAAACAAAGGTAAATCATGATTTGGTTGCCAAACTCGATATTCCCATTATCACTATTTCGGACGAGGAGAGCTGGCAGAACGGACGGTTGCCTTTTATAAAGAGTAGTCTTGTTATCGATGCCATCTTCGGGATTGGTTTCAAGGGTGATTTGACCTGTCATTACTCCACAATTGTGAATAGTATCAATAGAAGTAAGAAACAGATAATCAGTATAGATATTCCCAGTGGACTCAATTCTGAAACCGGACAGACTAAGCTTGCCGTAAAAGCAGATTATACCCTCACCATGGCTGCACTGAAGTATGGTCATCTGGTCGGGGAAGGGCGTAAATACTCTGGAGAAACCGTAGTTATTCCTATCGGGATTCCACAGTCATATTTCGATGAAATTGGTGAATCAGAACTGATGGATGAGCAATCTGTCAAACTACCGGTTCGCTCTAAGTTTTCACATAAGGGTACTTACGGT
>JAFGVF010000354.1 GCA_016938155.1 Candidatus Cloacimonadota bacterium | reverse complement strand
GATTTGATTTTTCTCTTGCTTATTAACTGCTTAATAGGCAGTTAGTAGAGAATGTGAAACTAAATTATGACTGTCCGAGAATATAAATTACACCGATAACACTTAAAGCAAGCAGAATTCTTCCACCCCATGGTATTGTTTTAAAATCATGCGTGATAGTACGCGGTTCCATGACTGTCTCATTTTTGTATGTATAACCTGTTATTATCTCTTCTTCATAATATATCGGAATTTCCTGCTGAAGAAGGAAATACTTCAGGTCATTAAGGAAAGTAGAATTGTAGGAGTTTTTAAACTCTATTACAGACTTTCGATCAACATCTTCCAAATCAATTATATTCAGATTGAATTTAGTGCCAAGTGTATTTATATCGGAAACATACAGGATGTAATCAATATTATTGTGAGCTAATTTTGCAATATCTGAAGCTGAGTTCAAATCTATTTCATTCATACCGAAAAGCGTTTTAAGAGTACTTTCATCATAAATGATGTACTTTGAATTCAAATCCGGTATGGTAGTCACATATCTGTAAATACTGCTTAGGATGGTCTCAGCTGTGGAGTTCGCTAACTGTATTCTCAGTAAGGCAACTTCAACTACATCATTTTGTTGAGCGAATACATTCTCCTGCTTGTATTTAACCTTTACAACTGTTTCTTTTATCGGGACTTCCACCTGACGGTCAACCGGTACTTCCGAAATGTATTCCTTGGTAATGGTAACACACCCGTTTAGCACAAGAGCAAGAATTGAAAGAATCAGAACTCTTCTCATTGGATATTTTCACCTTTACCTACAACAAGGTTAATACTGTCATTTTCATAAACAAAAGTACCTGCCGGTGGGTATGTTTTCAATATTCTTCCTGCTTTTTCCTGATTTGTCCAGATATATGATACATTGCCGATTCTAAGCTTCCTCTTAGTAAAATCAGATTTAACAGCATTAAAGAAGTTATCCTGATAGTCAGGCATCAAAAAACCCTTTTGGGTGAAGCTCATAATTATCGAATTGTTCTCGCTGTTATATATAAAGTCCAACAATATATGTTTATTGTTTTGGCCAATCCTTTCGTAATTGATTTTCTTGATATAGATACCGTATTGCTTCAAACTTTCAGAAACTGAATCCAAATCCTTCCCTTTAAGCTTATTGAGAGTGTTCTCATTCACTTTGCTAGCTTTCTGAATACTTTTCACTTCCGGTTGGGTACTTTCCACAGTCACCGCAGGAAGAAATCTATCCTCAATAACGGTATCACTCATTGTATAATCAATTTTAGGTTTCGTATCACGGTTTCCCAGCCACATTACAAAGGTAGCGATTCCTCCAATCAAGAGAATGGCTATAATAATATCGAGTAGAACCTTTAGCATGAATTTATTTTTGAAATTATCTTGAATCATCTGTTCGTCACTGGGGTCAAACTCGTTATGATAGAGAAATCCTTTGTTTATATCATCAATGATTACAAGCATTTCTTCAAAATCCTGTAATCTCTTCTCAGGGTCGATACTCAAATTTTTCTGAATCACATTTCTGATTGAGGAATTAATGCTGACATTATAATAGTTTGGGCGAATATATGACTGCAATGCAATTTCATTAAGAATAACTTCTTTTGAAACAGAAGAGAATGGTATTCTGCCATCAGTGAAAATCTGGTAAAGCATCATGGAAAACTTGTATAGTAGAGACCGTGTCGTCACTGACTTTCCCTTCAACTCCTCGGGGCTGCGATAGATAAGAAAATCCTCTTCTCCAAATATCTCGTCAACCTCGGGCATGACATGACAAACAACATCATTTATTGCACAATATTGAAGATTATGACTTTTAGAATTCACAAAAAGAAGTTTATAGTGCAGGTAATTAAAGTTAAAATTATCCAGATTATGACAAAGAACATCAGTTATTTCATAAAGAGAAGGAATTAAACGATTTCCGCTAATCAATGATTCTTTATAAGCGACCTCATACAACGGGTCCAAGTCAGTAGCGGACATCACAAATATAGCTTTGTTATTATCTAATTGTGAGTCTATCAGTTCCATTCCCCCAACAAGACCTTGAACAACTTTGTATTTCTCAACTAACTTTTCATAATAAGTAGATATTTTGGCGTTCTGTACAGTTACGGCGAATAATTGCTCAGAGGCTTTATGTGAAAAGTAATAATCAATATTCTTGAAGCTGAGATATTTCTCTTCCAAGCCGTACTTAGTTAATGTAGATTCAATCATGTTTTATCCCTATATTTCTTTATGCTACAATTTAAATTCATAGTCATCAATAATGTATTCATTGTCAATAAACAAATCTACACTTGTTTCACTAAAGATTCTGTCAACTCGACAAATTTGGCTAATTCAGGGGCTTTTTCTTTTAGCTTCTCCATAGAAAACTCATTGCTATTACCCGTTGAATCGGAATTTGTTATAATTTTTAATTGTTGTAGTGAGGAAGCGAAATAGTTGTTTATCAGTGTCAGGATATCCTTCTCACTTTGTTTGATTTTTGATTCCACTAAAGGATTATTAACCTCAAGGATCAGGGTATATTTATCTATTGCCTGAATTTCTGCATCAGGTAAATAACTTCCGCTTACACTGGATTTTCTTTTTATTGTTTCAGCAATCTCATGCCATACTTTTTTGAGATTATCTACAGTCAGAATCGGCTTAGGAGCTTCTTCACGGACAGTTTCCGAATCCTGCATTATCTTCTGAACTGTAGGCGAAAGCTTCTCTGTTTCCTGGTAAGCAGGATAAGAAGGTATCACTGATGCCTGCATGGGCATAGAAGGTGCTTGATTAAGTCGTTCTACTAAGTCAACAATCTCGACCATATCTTCGGCTTTACTCATTTTTAAGAGAGCCATTTCAGATAACAAGACAGCATTGCTTCCTGATTTAATATCATCTTTCAATTTCATCAGCATTGAGATGAAATAGAGAAGAGTATTCTCAGAAAAAAGATTGGCAGTTTTCTCAAACACTTGCAACATTGAAACGGGGACATCGGAAATGGGGACACCTATTTTTATCAGTAGAATTTTTCTGATAAACTCCATAAATCCACTCAGGAATTCCTGCAAATCCTTTCCTGCTTCAATTACACTATGAAAGTTGATTAAAAGCTCTTTGAATGTTTTCTCATGGATATTTCTCAGCATATCTACGAAAAGGTCATAAGGCAGGATGCCGAAAATATCCTGCACTTTTAAATAGGTGATATCATTATTACAGTATGAAATAACCTGATCAAACAAGGATAGTGCATCTCGCATACCCCCATCGGCTTTCTGAGCAAGGATATATAAGGATTCCTCATCAGTAGTTATCTGTTCCTTCTCAGCTATATCTTTAAGCCTCTGGACGATTGATTCAACAGGAATACTCTTAAAATCAAAACGCTGACATCGAGAAATAATGGTTGGTAGAACCTTATGAGGTTCGGTTGTTGCAAAAATGAAGATAACATTCTCCGGAGGTTCTTCAAGTGTTTTTAAAAGTGCGTTAAAAGCGCTCTTGGAAAGCATGTGGACTTCATCTATAATATATATTTTATATACAGAAGTCACTGTTGCATAAATCAAGTCCTTTTGCAAGTCTCTTACATCATCCACACTCGTATTAGAGGCACCGTCAATTTCAATAACATCCTGAGAACTTCCGTTGGTTATCTGCACGCAATTTGAGCAAACATTACAAGGATGGGCGGAGGCTCCTTTTTCACAATTAAGACTTTTCGCCAGAATCCTTGCCATAGAGGTCTTCCCTACTCCCCGTGGACCTGCAAACAAGTAGGCTTGAGCTACTCGTTTCAACTCAATTGCATTTATCAGAATCCTTGTGATGTGGTCCTGTGCATATACTTCTTCAAAAGTTTGTGGTCTGTATTTTCGTGCCAACACTGTATAAGACATCTATTCTCCGTTTTTGCGTGCTGCTTTCTTTTATAGTTTTTATATTGAAGACAAGCAATTCTTGTCAAGAAAGCAATTAATAATTTGCACAAATCAAAGTCATAACTCAGTTTTATTGCTTATGAAAGAAAAGAAATAAATTCACTACAAATCTACAACTAAGTCCAAGGTTCCTCTGGTGAAAGAAAAGGCATTTATCGTGGATTAACTGTACCCCTCCCGTGGGTCAACCGTGGCTTCCACGGTTGACCCACGGTTAACCCACGGTTGACCTACGGGTAGGGACTGCATTTTCATTGCTCTTCTACCTATATTGATGACAAGAATAATGTAGATAATATTTATCACTAAAATGCTATTATATCAGAGCATTACTCGCGATATAATCGAGTGAGTCTCGCGTGATTCCTTACGATTTTGATAGGACTTGACGAAAGAGGGCAAATGGATGTTTGTAGGCTATCCTGTCCAAAATGTTAGTGATAAATAGTGCAATCATTTTACTTGACACAAAGACAGTCGGTTAATTCTTTACTTACTCAATCGGGATGTAGCGCAGTTCGGCTAGCGCGTTCGGTTCGGGACCGAGAGGTCGCTGGTTCAAATCCAGTCATCCCGACCATAATTTAAAAAGGAGTTCGTTCGAACTCCTTTTTTTATATCTGCTTGAAATCAATTTTAATTGGTAGCAGGTACTGCTAAATCACCATAATTTTGAACAGCTTTATAGAAGCCTTCTTTAAGTTCTTCAATCAGCTGCTTAACAGTAACGATTTTATCAACTCTATAGGCATTTGAACCACAGAAAGCAAACCCATGACTTAATAAACCCCATCTGGCATTCGTAAGAGCGATGGCAATACAGTAAGGTGATTTTGTGTAATCACAGGTCTTAAGACATTTCCACGGACATTTGAAAGGTGTTTTTACACCAGCTTTGACACCTTTTAAGAAATCATTATTAAGAGCTCTTCCGGGTAACCCAACAGGACTTTGGATAATAACAATGTCATCTTCTTGACAATCAACATAGTGTTGCTTGAATTCATCAGTTGCATCACATTCTTCTGTGGCAACAAAACGAGTTCCCATCTGAACTCCTGAAGCTCCCAGTTTCATAATGTTATAGATATCTTCTCCGGTATAAACACCACCACCGGCAATGACTGGAATCTTTATATTAAGTCGCTCTTCGAAACTTTTAACTTCCTCTATGACCTTTGGCAAGATCACTTCCAGGGAATAATCATTATCAAAAATCTGTTCTTTTTTAAAACCTAAATGTCCACCTGCTTTGGGTCCTTCAACTACAACAATATCCGGTAAGCGATTAAACTTCTTCTCCCATGTTTTCAGAATCAAGTTTGTTGCTCTTTCTGAAGAGACAATAACTCCAAGCTTGGTCTTGGAATTAAAGAAATATTTATCAACCATCTCTTGTGGGAAAGAAATCGGTAATCCGGCTCCCATAAAGATGATATCAACCTGCTCTTCAAATCCGATTTGTACCAGCTCGAGAAAGTCAGTCAATGCTACCATGACATTTAGACCGATAATTCCTTTAGTTTTAGACCTTGTAAGCTGAATTTCTTCTCTTAATCCTTCTAGATTAGCATTTTTATCATCTGCGGTCTTCCTCTTTTTAACCATCCCTATTCCAACTGATGAGATAACTCCAATAGCACCTTCATTGGCTACTGCAGAAGCTAACCCCGCTAATGAAATTCCAACTCCCATTCCACCTTGTATAATAGGTATTTTTGCAATTAAATCCCCTATCTTTAATTCAGGCATTTCAAATTTTATCATTTAATCCTCCGCCATTCATCATTGCAATTAATGCTTTTTGCATAGGCTCAACATAATTTTCACCGAATATTTTTACCAACTGGTTTCCAGCAGGTAGAACTTTATAATACTTACGCTTAGGACCTTTTTCGGCTTCAACCCATTCCGAGCTGATAAAGCCTTTTGATTCCATGTGCTTCAACATTTGATAAATTGAACTCTCGTTAAATGTAATTCTCTCCTCAGTCAATTCTATTAAATTCTGCTTTATCTCGTAACCATACTTCATCCCTTTCGATAACATCAAAAGTATCATATAGGCTGTTAAGCCCTTCTTATACTCCTTCTCCCAAATCGAAAGGGTCTTCTCAACATTCTTGCTCATTCTCATCTTAACAAATCCTTAATACTATTCATAACACTACAGTGTTACACACAGTATCTATGTCAACATCTTTTTAATTTTTATTCACTTTTAGCCGGATTTGAAACCATTGATTGGGAAACTTATCTCACAGGGAAAAAGCAAGTTATCTCTAATTATTTTAAGTTCAACCTGAGAGTTTAAGATAAAATAACTTGCCAGTTAATTTTAGTTTGCAGAAAATAGGCAAAATATGTCTCAGAAGGGTACATCATGGACTTGACGAACCATTTAGCTAAAGACGAGAATGAGTTTTTAAAGCAAATTCAATACTATTACTATCCGCGAAATGTGGTGAAGATTTACCGTATAGCCAGCAAGATGTATCTTAAATCCGTTCGAATTGTTGGCATAGAGACTGAGTTATCAAACGAAATAAATAGAGAGACCGATGAATGTCAAAGTAAAGCTATAGAATATGTGCATGATATCATTGCTGCCAAATTTCGATTCGATCATCCCGAGTTTGAGCAGTTGACCATCCAGGAATTCGAAGAAATTAGTTCTGATGAAGAACGGGCTACTCAGTTATGGATAAAGTTTTTTGATGCAGAGCTTACCCGATTGTTTGATTATTATCCGGAGTTGTTAAGAGAGATATTGAAAGCTGAACATTATCCACCATCTGATGCCCGTGGGTATATTGCAGAAAACTGGATAATCAGTTTCTTTGATCATG
>JAFGVF010000353.1 GCA_016938155.1 Candidatus Cloacimonadota bacterium | reverse complement strand
TTCTGAAGTGAGGCAAGTGTTTCCAGACGGATTATCTCATTTCTGGAGATGAGGTTGTCCGTGCTTTCAGGGAGAACAGGCAGGATAAAATCAGTTGTCTCATCAAGATTGAAGTTGCATAAAGAAGCAAGTTGTTCGATAGAAGCCTTTTTCTCATTTTCCAGACCTGCAAGATTGTTATCAAGGGTGAGCAGGTCGCATCTAATTAAGCTGACATCGCTGTTTTCTCGAAGCCCGTTACGGAGAAGTGATTCTGTCTGCTGTGAACGAACATTTAGATTCGCTTTCTGCAGTTCGGTGATGGAGATGGTCTCGGTCAGGTTAATGATTTTATAATACAGATTTGCAGCCTCAATTTCGCGGTTGTGCATTGTTGTCTCTGCCTCAAGTACACCGGATTCCGATTCCAGTCGGTTCATCTTCTTTGACAGAGATGTGATTCCTCCATCCCAGATAAGCTGTTTTAGTTCTACTCCGATGCTTTCACGGTCATTATCGGGAGTAGGTGGATTGACAGGAAGATTTGATCCTAAGTCTATTGCCGTAACCTCGCTGTTATAGCCGGCATCCCCGACCAGATAAAGAGAGGGCAGATAGTTAGCATTGAGTTTCTTGTCAGTCATTTCCTTCTGCTTCTCATAAAGCATTATCTGCTCTGATGAAGGGGTATGCTGTCGGAGATTTATCAGACATTCCTGCAATGTTATCCCATTCAAAAGGATGATCGGGAAAAGGGCTATGATTAATAATACGGTCTTTTTCATCTCAGCTCCTGACCAATATTGCACGCAAAGTGAAATCGGTAACAACCTGCTTTCTTCTATTGAGAAGTTGTTCAAATTCGTTATCCGACATGCTCATTATCAGCTTAATCATCGGTTCAGCCATAAGCGGATAAATGCACATGGCAATGATGTTGATAATCAGGTCTTCCGGTGCAATGGCGATAATCGTTCCCTTTTCCCGTTCCTTTTGCAGGCGGAGTAATATCTCTTGAATAACGGCTATTTTGTCGATTCCCTGGATGATATCCGCTAGTAGTTTCTGGTGTTTTACCAACTCGGCAAAGACAAAAAAGGTCTGTTTCCGAAACTTGCGGAACATATCGAAGTAGCCTGAGATAAGCTTTTGGAGCAATTCTTCGATACATGTGTCCTCTTTTATCTCTCCCGTAACATTTGTGATCAGCATCGAAAGCAGATTCTGCACGACTTTCTTAAAAAGTCGGTCTTTACTACGGAAATAGTAATGGAGTGATGCCTTGGATATTCCCGCTTTGTCGGCAATAGCCTGCATCTTTGTCCCATCAAAGCCATTCTCGCAGAACAGATCTATCGCAGCTTTAAATATCTTTTCCTCGGAACTTGAAAAAGCATCCATCTCTCCTCCTTAAAAAACTCATTGGTCTGACCGTTTGGTCAAACTGTATAGTCAACTAATTTCGTTCTGATTTTCTGTCAATAGTTTCTTTCGCGAGATGAGTTTACACGGATGTGAACAGGGCGAGTTTTGATTTAAGTGAGACACAGGCATCGTAAAGCGATAATATACAACATCTTCCAATATTTATTTGCCCTTGTCATTATCTCTATATATATCAAAACGATATAGCTATTGATAGTGATAAAATGGAATCTATCATAATGCTATACCCAAAACGGCTATTCTCGGCACTTTTTCGAGTAATTATATCATTATGATATTATTAAAACTTAAACTCATGGAATCGGTTCTTTCGTCAAATTCAGACTAATGATAGAATATAGTATAATCAAATAATTATTCCGTGATCCTATCAGCACTTCAAAGCCTTTAAATAAAGGCATAGAGACCTATTCGTCAATGCTTTCATTTCTTGCTTTTCTCTCCGTTTCAGTCAGCCTTCATCATACATGGTAATAGCATATCCTCCCGTTGGTCTCCCGTTGCTCTCCCGTTGCTCAGTCGTTGGTCTCGCATTTTTCGCAACGAGAGACGAATGAGTGAGGAATAAGAGAGACACCGGAAAGAAATTTATGGGTATAAGACTGATATCGGATTGGCATGGAAGTGGGAGGGCATAATAGATTCATAATAGATTCAATGATAGATTGGCATGGAAGGTTTGTTCTGGACACTGATTGATTGAATACTGATTATTTTGTGGAGATTAAGTAAATACCAGAAAAGGATTACGCTGATGTTTGTTTATAGAAATGCAAAGATAAGAGCTCTTCACTGATAATCACAATTGAGTTCAATTGCTTTACATAAGTCCATACCGAATTTGCCAACAGGATAAATCGGCTTACTATATCTTCTAAAGGAGGGTTATGGCTATGTCATTCAAATATTACACCCCACGGTTAATCGTCAGCAAGTGCCTTGGTTTCTGCAATTGTCGATTTGACGGTTCGGTATTGAATTCCCAGACGATAGAGATGTTGAAGCCATTTGCAGAGATAAATACGGTGTGTCCGGAAACGGAGATTGGACTCCCTACTCCCAGAGAAGCCTTACGCCTGATCAGGGCGAATAATGAGGAGGAGATTCGCCTCGTACTATCTTACAGCGGTAATGATTACACCGAGAAAATGAAGGAGTATTCCAAAGAGGTGTTGAGCAGATTCGGTGAAGTGGATGGATTTATCCTGAAGAATCGCTCTCCTTCCTGTGGTACAAGGGATGTAAAAGTCTATCCTTCAGCCGGAAAGGTGATGATAAAGGATGAGAAAAGCTCAGGTATATTTGCTGAACAGGCGATGCAGATATTCCCGAACTCCCTCTTTGAAGATGACGGCAGGCTTACCAATTTTGTTATCCGCGAGCATTTTCTCACTAGTATCTTTGCGTTAGCACACTGGAGGAATGTGAAATCGAGTAATGAGCATAAGGAATTGGTTCAGTTCCATTCCGAGTATAAATATCTGTTCATGACCTTTCATCAGGATACCCTTTCGAAGATGGGGAAGGTTGTGGCAAATCAGAACAAGCTGTCGTTCCAAGAAGTTGTGCAGCAATATGAAACGCTCCTGAACCTGATTCTGAGACATACCCCTGACCCGGGGAAAAACATCAATGTATTGCAGCACATTTTCGGATATTTCTCGAAGCACCTTCAGGAGCCGGAGAAAGTGCTTTTTCTGGAGATGATCGAGATGTATCGTAAAGGTAGAATTCCGCTCTCAGTGCCTCGCTTTCTTCTTACATCCTATGCCCGAAGATTCGATGAAGAATACATTGCCAATCAGAGATTCTTTGCTCCGTATCCAGAAGAACTGATAACCATCTCGGACTCGGGGAAAGGCAGATAGTAGCAGATGTTCATGGGAACGCAGGCATCCTGCCTGCAAAGAATGAGGACAAGGATGTCCTCACTCGCGGCATATTACAAATCCTTTAATTTCAGTTGACATCTAAGGCACAATTGACGATATATGGCTGAAGCAGTGTAAAAAAGGAGTGCTATCAGTATGAGATCGGAAGAATTTGGGGAGATTCTACATCAATCACGCTTTGGGAGTAGCGATTTTCATCGTTTAATGAAGAGAAGAGTCCGCAAGATATTGCTTGTATCTTCATTCTACGATGCGTATATATTTGAGCAGGACGGAAATTTCTCGGAACAGATTTTCGGAGAGTACAGAGAGTTCAACCTCTCATCAGTTCCACGGATAATCCATGTTCCCACTATCGAAGCAGCACTGAAAAAGCTTAAAGAGGATAATTTTGATTTAGTTATCACGATGATGCGTATCGGTGAAACAATTCCCTATCATCTGAGTAAATCCATAAAAGAGACATATCCAGAATTGCCTGTGCTTCTGCTGCTGAATGTCCAGTCTGATATAGCACTGATCAATAGTAATATGGATAAGATGAAGTATATCGATGATGTATTTATCTGGAACGGTGACAGTAAGCTCTTTCTTGCCATGATTAAAAGCATTGAGGATAGGCTAAATCTCGAAGAGGATACTCAAAACAGCTTTATAAGCGTTATCCTGATTGTTGAGGACTCAGTTATCTTTTATTCTTCCTACCTTCCGATACTCTATACTGAGATCATGATGCAAACCCAACGCATTATCGGACAGGAAATAAATGATATGAATAAACGGTATCGGATGCGTTCCCGTCCGAAGGTTATACTTGTACATAATTACGAAGATGCTGTGGCAGTCTTTAGAAAATACAAAGAGTACATAATCGGCGTTATTACCGATATTGAATATCCTGTAAACGGAGTCATGAATCCGCAGGCGGGAATCAATCTGATGAAGATGATTCGTTCCAACGACAGCCATCTGCCTGTACTTCTCCAATCCTCAGATAACCAATGGGAACATTATATTGAGAATTTCCATGCTCAGTTCCTCTCAAAGACATCGAAATCACTATTGCAGGATTTGCGGAAGTTCATTCATTTCTATCTCGGTTACGGAGAAATTGTCTTTAGAGATGAGCGGGGTAATGAATACACAAGAGCTAATACGCTTCAAGAGTTGGAGAAGGGACTGAATACCATTCCCGATTCATCACTGCTCTATCACAGTAACTACAATCACTTCTCCACCTGGTTGATGGCTCATGGAGAAATATCTGCGGCACGCCAGATAAAAGAGATTCGTCCCTGGGTGTTCTATACAACAAAAGAGCTGAGGAATTATCTGAGAGGGATTTTTAGAGAAGTAAGAATGGAGAAGTCCAGAGGAAAGATTGTTAACTTTAACCCCGAAAACCTAACAATCAGGAATCAAGTCGTAAAGCTTTCGGAAGGCTCACTTGGGGGAAAGGGGAGAGGTCTGGCTTTCCTGAATAATCTTCTCTCAATAATCAGTAGAGAAGAGAAATATGAGTCCATATTCATCACTTTGCCCTTAACTGCCATTATCGGAACTCATGAGTACGATGAGTTCATTGAAAGAAACAAGATATCCACAGCTGTTACCTCTCTCTCAGACCATGAAATTGCCGAAGTATTCTCTGCCGGAAGGTTATCGGAGGAACTAAGAACCAAACTCTCTATTTATCTGGATTACATCCGTAAGCCGATTGCCGTGCGGTCATCGGGGCTCTTGGAAGATTCTCAGGCTCAACCTTTTGCCGGTATCTATTCAACCTATATGCTGCCCAACAATAATCCTGATAAGGAAGTAAGACTTGCCCGTTTAACTCAGGCGATTAAGCTTGTATATGCCTCAGTTTTTATGAAAACAGCCCGTTCTTATATAGAGAGCGTTAACTACAAGGTTGAAGAGGAAAAAATGGCTGTTATCCTGCAAGAAGTAGCCGGAGCAGAGCATAAAGGTTTGTTTTATCCTCATATTTCAGGGGTAGGTCAATCTTATAATTTCTATCCCACTCACTCTTTAACCCACGAAGACGGTATCTGTTCCATCGCTATGGGATTGGGAATCTCGGTTGTGGAAGGGATTAATATCTATCACTTCTCGCCTAAGTATCCGCACATACAGGCTGTGTCTGAGACAGAGCTTGTATCCAAATCCCAGAAGCATTTCTATGCTCTTGATATGAGCAATCTCGAGTTTGACCTGACAGAAGGGGAAGAGGTCAATCTGAAGAAGGTGCGATTAAAAGAAGCTGAGTCGCACAAAACTCTTAATCATCTTGTCTCAACCTGGGATTACGACAATAACCGCTTTGTGGACGGTATCGAGGAGAGAGGCTTAAAGGTACTCACATTTGCAGATATTCTCAAATATAATCACATTCCTCTTGCCGATTTGCTGGATGATTTCCTGAGTATAGGTCAAATCTCCATGGGAGCACCTGTAGAGATAGAATTTGCAGTTACGCTGCATAAATCACAAAATAAACTCGCAACTTTCAGTATCCTGCAAATCAGACCGTTGACAACCAACTACGAGCAGGTTCGCATTAATCGTGATGAGCTTGTTCCTGAGGAGTTGATCCTCCAAACTTCAAGTTGCATGGGGTTCGGTAAGAAAGACAATATCTATGATATAATTTTTGTTCATCCCAAAAGGTTTGATAACACCAAAACCATTGCCATGCTGGAAGAACTCGACAAACTCAATGAACAGATGCGGCAAGAAAGCAGACCATATATCCTCATCGGTTTCGGGCGCTGGGGTACTCGTGATGAGTTCCTCGGGATACCGGTAAAATGGGAAAACATCAATATGGCGAAGATTATCGTTGAAGCGGAACTTCCCAATTTCAGGGTTGACCCCTCGCAGGGGACTCATTTCTTTCATAATATGGTCGCTATGAATATCGGTTATTTCTCAGTTGGAATCGGGAAAAAGGATAATAATATCGATTGGGATTTCCTGATGAATCACCCCGAAAGAAAAGAAGGCAATTATTTCGTTCATATCAGAGGGAAGAAAGCCTTTGAAGTCCTGATGGACGGTGAGACTAATACGGCTATTATTAAGAAAGATATTTAGTAGTAACTGTACCTTTCAAATGGTTGAACTGAGCAATCGAGCCTGAAACGGAAGCCCCTGCTTGGGAATGATGTAAACTATTGAGCTCGCACCATTACGAGAAAAGCGAGTTCGGGGCAATGCGAAATATCAAACCCCCCCCTTCACAAAACCTTTGAAATGGTCTTTGACCTTTCAAATGGTTGAGAGTAACGAGATCTTTCAAATGGTACTTTCAATAAATATTGTCTGATAACAGACGCAAGATTATTCGTCTCAAATATTACTGATATTCAGGATTTATCTTAAGATACTCTTCCACAAGTTGAGCAACTGATGTTATTGCGGCGGTCTCTGCTCGTAGAACACGGTTACAGAGCTTATAGGTAAGAGTATTTGTATCTTTAAAATGACGGAATTCAATAGGGCTGAACCCACCCTCCGGACCAATGAAGATACATAGGGGCTTGTTGTATACAGACACAATCTCAGCTAAAAGTGGTTCATCTTCCAGTTCAGAAGCAATGATTGGTTGAAACCCCTGCTCACGCACAAAATTAAGGGTCTTTTTAAGATCTGTTGTCTCATGAATAATCGGCATAAAGGGATTATCACACTGTTTGATGGCAGCAATTGCCGTATCCTGAAATCTACTGATAGTATTATTCCCCGGTTTACGCACGGTATTCTCTGAAATAAAGGGAAACAATTCCTTAATCCCTAATTCGGTGAGTTTTTCTACAATGAATTCATCATTCTTATTACGAAGAAGAGCGAACGCAACAGCAAGTTGCGGTTCGCTCATTTCAAAGTATCTGATAGTCTCTATATCAACCGTTAGAGAACCCTTGGAGATTGAACTTATCTTTCCCTCTGCAAGGAGCCCATTCCCTGAATTCAGTTTTATCAAATCCCCGATTCTCTTACGAAAGACATTAACAATATGATTGTACTCGCTACCGGTTATGGTAAGCTGTTTACACTCAGGTTTTAGATTAGGCTCATAGAACGAGGGCATAATCCAACCATTCAAAAGAAGTAGTTTTTTAGTTTGTCAAAGAAGCTTTTCTGAGGTGAATAGACTTTATCCTTATCCATCTCTGCTAACTTGCGAATCAACTCTTCCTCTTGTTTGGATAGTTTTGTAGGTGTAACAATGTAAACTGTTACATACAGGTCGCCGATATAACTGGAATTGACAACCGGCATACCCTGACCCCGGAGTCTGAATTGTTTGCCGGATTGAGTTCCGGGTGGAACCTTCATCTTGATTCTTCCATTAATTGTCGGGACTTCCAGCTCTGTACCAAGTACTGCCTGGGAGTAGCTGATCGGGAATTTCATAAACAGGTCTTTACCCTCTCTATCGAAGGTATCGTCCTCTCGTTCTCTGATAAGGACAAGTATGTCTCCGGCTGAACTGCCACGAGTTCCGACATTACCCTGACCGCGAACGCGGATATATTGTCCCTCTTCAACACCGGCAGGTATCTTTATACTAATTTCGCGAAGGTGAGGTGCTCTGCCTTCTCCGTGACATTTCTTACACTTATTTTCAATGATACGCCCCTCGCCACGACATGCAGGACATTCGGCAACAGTCTGAATGTTTCCGAAAAGAGAACGCCGCATCTGACGAACCTGTCCGCTACCTCCGCATTGGCTGCATGTTGTCACTTTACCGTCGGCAGAACCTGAACCGTTACAGGTTTCGCAGGTATCTTTAACATTTATCTTTATCTTCTTCTCAACGCCTTTAGCAATCTCTTGAAGTGTTAATGAAAGCTCTATTTGAAGGTCTTCTCCATGATTATTACGCCCTTGGGAACGACCTCTTCCACCGAAGCCACCTCCAAAGATTGATTCAAAGATATCACCCATACCACCACCGCCAAACAGATCGGAAAAATCACTTGCATGAGTGAAGTCATTCCAACTGAAGCCACCTTGTCCGAATGAACCCTCTACACCAGCGTGACCATATTGGTCATAACGGGCTTTCTTGTCTTCATCGCTAAGTACTTCGTAAGCCTCGGAAGCCTCTTTGAACTTTGCTTCCGCCTCGGGGTTGTTTTGATTCTTATCCGGGTGAAATTGCATCGCTAATTTGCGATACGCTTTCTTTATCGTAGCTGCATCTGCATTCTTATCAACACCTAAAACTTCGTAATAATCTCTTTTCGCCATTGTGTCCTCTTTTTCTCAGTCTTATTTTTAATAAGATTGGCTAATATCCCATTAAAGATGAGGCTGTTTATTAGTCAACAAACACATTTACTTATCATACCTCCACTCTCATTCGGAGAGATGTTGGTTTAAGAAAATACGGATGAGGATTCTATCCTCTTCCGTTACTGTAAAGAAACAAGAGGCAGGGCTGTTCTTTTGATGGAACAGCCCTGCAATTAACTATTTATCTTCATCGACAACTTCAAAATCGGCATCGATAGGACCGTTGCCGTCTGAGTTACCGCCTTGATTGTTATCCTGCTGAGGTCCCTGTTCTGCTCCGTCAGGGTTTTGTCCCGGATTCTCCTGTTGATATTGCTGATAAAGCAGCTCTCCTAGTTTTTGAGCTTTCTCTGCCAGAGTATTCTTAGCAGTCTCATAATCCTCTTTTGTCTGTCCCTTATCAAGCTTTTCACGGGCTTCTTTTAAGGCATCCTCAATCTTGGTTTTCTCTTCAGGTGCAAGTTTGTCACCGTGCTCTTTCATACTCTTTTCAGTTGAGAAGATGATGTTATCCAGATCATTCTTAGCTGTGATTGTTTCTTTCTTGAGAGCATCTTCATCAGCGTGCATCTCTGCATCTTTTACCATCTTCTCGATGTCGGCTTCGGATAAACTACCGCTTCTCTCAATCTTAATGGACTGCTGTTTACCTGTAGCCTTATCGACTGCGGAAACATGCAGAATACCATTGGCATCCATATCAAAAGTAACTTCTATCTGTGGAACTCCACGCATTGCCGGTGGGATACCGGTTAGCTGGAAGTTTCCAAGCACTTTGTTATCATTTGCCATAGGTCTTTCACCCTGAAGAACTCTGATATCAACAGCCGGCTGATTATCGGCAGCAGTTGAGAATATCTGACTCTTCTTGGTTGGAACGGTAGTATTTCTCGGGATAAGCACGGTCATCACTGAACCCAGAGTCTCGATACCGAGTGAAAGAGGTGTTACATCCAGAAGAAGAACATCTTTCATATTCTCGTCACCGGAGAGGATTGCACCCTGAATAGCAGCACCTACTGCAACAACTTCATCAGGATTCATGCTTCTGTTCGGAGTTTTGTTGAAGAATTTGGCAACAGCTTCCTGAACAGCAGGTATTCTTGTGCTTCCGCCAACAAGGATAACTTCTGCAATATCAGAATTATTCAAACCGGCATCTTTCATCGCTTTCTTGCATGGCTCCATACTATGCTCAATGAGGTCATTGACGAGTCTGTTGAATTCAGCTCTGGAAAGGTCAACACTCAAATGCTTAGGACCGGTAGCATCAGCTGTGATGAAGGGCAGATTGATATTGGTTGTGGCAGTTCCGGAAAGCTCCATCTTGGCTTTTTCGGCAGCCTCTTTAAGTCTCTGCATAGCCATCGGGTCTTTGGAAAGGTCAACGCCTTCCTGTTCTTTAAATTTCTTAAGTATCCAGTCGATAACTCTCTTGTCAAAGTCATCTCCACCGAGGTGAGTATCACCATTGGTCGCTAAAACTTCAACCACACCGTCAGAGATATCAAGGATAGAGATATCAAATGTACCGCCACCAAGGTCATAAACAGCAACCTTCTGTTCTTTGGTATTCTCCATACCATAGGCAAGGGCAGCAGCAGTCGGTTCATTGATTATTCTCTTCACATCAAGACCGGCAATCTTACCTGCATCTTTAGTTGCTTGACGCTGAGCATCGTTGAAATAGGCAGGAACCGTGATTACAGCTTCTGTAACTTTTTCGCCCAGATAGGTCTCAGCGGTTTCTTTCATCTTGGTTAATATCATAGCAGAAATCTGCTGTGGTGTATAATCTTTGGCATCTACATCAATGTGCACGGCTGCCTGATTACGAACACCGGAAATCACTTTATAAGGAACCTGTTTAATCTCATTCTGAACTTCATCGTAATTTCTACCCATGAAGCGTTTGATGGAGTAAACAGTGTTCTTGGAGTTGGTTACTGCCTGTCTTTTTGCCAGCTGTCCAACTACTCTTTCACCTTCTTTGGTGAATCCAACGATTGAGGGGGTTGTGCGTGTACCTTCTGCGTTTGCGATAACTACGGGCTTTCCGCCTTCAACAACTGCTACGCATGAGTTTGTGGTACCAAGGTCAATTCCTATAATCTTTCCCATCTTAATCCTCCATTTATTTATTCATTTTCATCTTTAATTTCTTCTGTCGGTGGCACTTGCGGTTTCTGTCCATTGGAAACGGCAACTCTCGCCGGACGAATTATCTTTCCATTTAGCTTATAACCATTCTGGATAACGGCTGCGATTACATTCTCTTCATGCTCAGAGGGTATATGTGCCAGTGCCTCATGTACATTCGGATCGAAGTTCTCTTTCAGAGATTCAACCTTCTCTACGCCCTCTCTACTCAAAATTGTCCACAACTGCTGTTCTATCTGTTTTACACCTTTAATGAAAGGATGTTCCTGCTCTTCAGCAGCAAGTTGTGACCAGGCTCTTTCAAAATTGTCCATCACATCACATAGCGAAATCACGATTCCCTCTGTAGCGGTTTTAATCCAATCGCTTTTCTCTTTCTGGGAACGGCGACGGAAGTTATCGAATTCTGCCATATTCCTCATATAGCGGTCTTTCCAGAGAGTAACTTCATTCTGCAAACCTGCAATAATCTCTTCCGTAGTAGGTTCTTTCTTCTCTTCCTCAACCTCAGGAGCTTCTTCGTTTACTTCGACTTTTATCTCTTTCTCTTCCTCAATCTTGGATTGATTTTTCTTTTCTACATCTTTCTTCTTACTCATCTATATCTCCACTATTTATTTATCGTTACAATACCCTGTTTAGTTGTTTGGGTAATGGTCTTCGCAAAGTCTCTTATCATAGTTATATTCTTCCGAAAATCGTTTCTCACCGGGCATACCATTCCGAGGTAACCGGGAATATCAAAAACTTCGTAACGAGCATAGATTACCGCGAAATCATACCAGGAACCATCCCCGAAATCTTCTCCCATCAGGACATTGTATTCCTCGTTTCTGTCGTTATTCCGCATCATTTTTATTAGGATATCCTGTCGTTGAACCAGAGTCATAAAGTTCATTACATTCATCTTATTATCAAATTCAGGCTGTTCCAAGAAGGAGATCTTACCATCAAACTGGATATAGTAATCCGTTATGGAAGTAAACGCCTTGTGCAACTCCTGCAGGAACTGTTCCAAGAGGAAATTGGATTTTTTCACCATCTCGCTCATCTCATTAAGATAACGGTGAGATATATCGAATATCCTCTCTCCAATGAGGTCTTCCCGCACGAAATTAACCATTTTCTTCAACTGGATGTCGTTTACATCATAATCGCAGTTGAGAATGACAGTCTTATCCAATCCCGAGTCCAGACTTAAGATGAATATCAACTTTCTGGGGCTAATCTGGAATACCTGCAAATCACTCAGATAGTCATTAGATACTTCCGGCTCAGCCACAAAACTCAACTGGTCTGACTCATTTGCCAAAATCTGCTTAATGTAATGCAAAGCCAATTGGGTGTCTTTGTAGTTCCGGATCAGTATTTGACGAAGTACATCTATCTTATCGTACTTCATATCATTAACTTCGTCCTTAATTATCTCTAAGTATTTCCGATAACCGTTAATAGTTGGAATTCTTCCTGCTGATGTATGCGGTTGAAGAATATAGTTCTGCTGCTCCAGCTTTGTCAGGTCTATTCTCAGCGTTGCAGGACTAACATGCCCCATATAGTTTTCGCAGAGAATTCGTGAAGAAACAGGTTCACAGCTCTTCGTAAATTCATCAATCACACTCTTTAAAGTATCATCAAGTCGTTTAATATTCTTTTTCATTATCTAACTCCAATCAGCACTCAAATGATTTCTTTGCTAATACAATGACAAATTAATCCCCTTTCATTTCTTGTCAATCAAAAAGTGAGACTGCTAATTTCTTTTTTCTATCCTCTGTTTTCTGAACCGCAAATGTGTGCAAATAGACGCAAAGTAAAGGGAAGAGAAGATTAACTTCTTTGAACTCCTATTTCCAACTTTTATCTCTCTTCCTACTTACTCCTCTATCCCAATCCACGGGAATCACCCGGGAATTTCTCGGGAATCACACGGGAATCTCTCGGGGCTACCCCCGAGTAATCCACAAATTGTGCATAACTAATTCGGGTCACAATCCCGCTTGTTGGGATAGAGCAGTAACAGCTTAATTAACAAAGATGATTACCTGAAATTTTAAAAAGCAACCGTAAAAGTTGAGACACAC
>JAFGVF010000352.1 GCA_016938155.1 Candidatus Cloacimonadota bacterium | reverse complement strand
ATTGCAGCGATTTCTACCCCTCCCGGAACAGGAGGGATTCACCTTATCCGGGTAAGTGGTACAAACTCAATTGAGCTTGTAAATCGCTTCTTTTCCGGTGATTTGCTCTCCGTAAAGGCAAATTCGGTTACTTTGGGTGAGTTCATTCATAACGATGTTACCATGGATCAGGTACTTGTTACTGTATTCAAAGCACCTCGAAGTTATACCGGTGAGGATGTGGTGGAGATCAGCTGTCACGGTTCACAATTTATTGCAGAACAGATTCTTACTGCTCTGCTTACCGTTATGCGACTTGCGAATCATGGGGAGTTTACCCTTCGTGCCTTTCTCAATAATAAACTCGATTTAACTCAGGCTGAAGCAGTTAATGATTTAATCAACAGTAGGACACGAAAATCGCGAGAAATAGCTCTTAAGCAGCTGGAAGGGACTCTATTTGCCCGGATAGCGGAGCTACTGGACAAACTTATCCAGTATCGCTTACAGCTTGAGCTTGAAATCGATTTTCTGGATGATGACACTCCTGAGATAGATATGTCTCAGTTAAGGGAGAATCTGACATCACTCAAGCAGGAACTGCAAACACTGGCAGAGTCAGGTAATAACGGTAGGATAATCAGGGAAGGACTAAAGGTTTGTCTGATAGGGGCACCGAATGTCGGGAAGTCAAGTATCTTCAATACATTTCTGGAAACAGAACGGGCTATTGTAACCCCTACTCCGGGAACTACAAGAGACTATCTTGAAGAGGTTGTTGCCATGCAGGGTTATCTGGTCAGATTCTTTGATACTGCCGGAATTAGAGAAACCGAGGACAGTATCGAGAAGATTGGCATTCAACGCTCTTGGGAGATAATCCGGCAATCAGATAAAGTTATCTATGTCTCAGATGGTGAACAATCCAAGGATGACTATTCTCTTTATATTCAGGATATTCCGGAAGAAAAGCTTATCAAGGTAATCAATAAAGTCGATTTGCTCTCTCCTCTCGAATTAGCGGTTTATACGGATTTTATACCATGCTCAACAGTCACACCCGATGGAATAAAGAGATTTGAAGAGGCACTCTTAACCGAGCTCCGCACTTCGGAGAATGAATCGGTACTCCTGACTAATACTCGTCAAATCAGTGCGGTTCAGAATGCTGTGAATTCGCTTAATCAAGCTATTACTTCTATCGATAATCAAATGGGATATGAGTTTACTGCCTTTGACCTGAAAGAAGCCTCACAATATCTGGAAGAGGTTATCGGACGAATCAGTGCTGATGATCTTCTAAACAAAATATTCGACAATTTCTGCATAGGAAAATAGACTCTCTCAATTAAAACTGTTTCTAATCCGATTCTTTTCTCCCATCATTGCCCTGTCACAATAGATTATAAAGTATCTCCACTTTCTAAGATATTGCAGACGACTCTCTTGCCTTCCAGACCAGGGTTTGCCCAAGAGACTCCCGGAGATCGGATCAGGCTTTCCCGGTTATTGTGATAGAACACTGATAGAGCAGAGACATAGAAATGGACAATTTTGAGATTATACGACTAAAAAACTAGATTCCTTGACAAAAATTTTGTACAATCAGATAATATCATTGTTGTATAGAATTGCAATATTGTTTTACCGTATTGCAGCAAATGAAGATTACCTCACCCGTTATTGGAGCGATTGATGAAACAAAAAGCAAACATCGAGATGTTTAAATTAATTTTTGAAAAATCACCTCTGGCAACTCAAGTTATGTCTCCGGAAGGAAACTATATTTACATAAATCAAGCTTTTACAGATATCTGGAAATTAACCATTGAGGACTTAAAAAGCGTTAATCTTTTCGATAACAATATCATAAACAGAGACTACATACTACCGTATGTAAAAAGAGCCTTTCAGGGAGAATCGATAATTCTTCCTCCGGTTCTGATTAATACTCCCTCTCATCAGATTGACAAAATCTGGATCCGAACGCTGATGTATTCTGTCCAAAATGAAGAGGAAGAGATAAGCTATATCGTTATGATACATGAAGATGTAACAAAAAGTCAGTTAACATCTTTAGAATTAATCGAAGCACAGAGAAAAGCTGACACATTGCTCAGTAATCTCCCCGGTATGTCTTATCAATGCTTAGATAACGAAGATTGGACAATGTTCTTAGTAAGCAGTGGCTGCATGAGTTTAACCGGATATAAACCAGAGGAATTAATCGAAAGCAGTGTAGTTTCTTATGCAAGTATAATCCATCCCGAAGACAGACAAGATGTTTATAATACAATCCAAAGACATAATGCTAAGCATGAGTATTTTGAATTGGAATACCGGATCATAACCAAGGACAATAAGATAAAATGGGTTTCTGAAAAAGGAATAATGATTAGGGATAATGAAGGTGAGAATGGTATTTTAGAAGGATTTATCTCCGATATTACAGAAAAAAAATTGAATAGAAAAATCCTTGAAGATAATGAAGAACTCTTGAATTCTCTAATTGACACGCTTCCGGTTTATATCTGGTTGAAAGATGTAAATGGTGTTTACTTAACATGTAATCATTACTTTGAGTTGTTTTACGGAGCCTCTCGTAATGATATAATAGGAAAAACCGATTATGATTTTGTGCCGAAAGAGCTGGCAGATTTCTTCAGACAAAAGGATAAGGAAGCATTAGAAAAAGGTTGTGAAAACACAAATGAAGAAGAGGTTACGCTTTCAGAAAATGGCAAAAAAATCCTACTAGAGACAACAAAAAAACCGATGTTTGATTCTCAGGGTAATCTGGTTGGAGTCTTAGGCATTGGCAACGACATCACTGAAAAGAAAAAAACAGAAATTGACCTGTTAGAGAAACAACAACAGATTCTATCAATATTTGAAGACCCGAATACCTTCTTAGGAACACTGAATATAGACGGAATCTTGATAAATTGTAATGATACAGCCCTGAATTTTATCGGGAAAACTCTTTCGGATTTAAGAGATATACCATTTTGGGATACTCCCTGGTGGACTCATGATACGCAACAAAGAGATAAGTTAATCGAAAGCTTTAAAAAAGCATTGAAAGGAATACCTTGTGGTTTCGAGACTTATCATGTGGGAGTTAATAATGAAGTAGTTTATATCAACTTCTCACTGAGACCGATTCGTGACACAAACGGTATGGTCTATAGATTCCTTGTTGAGGGTCAAAACATTACGGAACGAAAACTTGCTGAAGAAGCACTTACAGAAAGTGAAGAACGGTT
>JAFGVF010000351.1 GCA_016938155.1 Candidatus Cloacimonadota bacterium | reverse complement strand
TAAATGGGGGTAACTGTGAAGTATCTGAATCCATCTTCATAAGCGTCAGCATTCAGGATCATGGACGGAAAGCATTCAGGATAATTCAGGTCAAAAACGAAATTACCCAGAGAATGAGCAATAACCTTTCCATTGTAAACTTCTATTGCCTGTATTTTGTGAGGGTGATGAACAACAACCAGATCTGCTCCTGCATCAATTGCATGGTGCCTTATATCAATATCCCAGAGATGCGGGATGTCCATCCTCGGGTCAAAATCTTCATCCTCATCGACCTCAACAAATTTATCGTAGTTACTGCCCGGTTGAGTGGAATACTCAGAACCGCCATGCATCATCACAATCTTTAAATCAGCAATATCATCAACACTATTCAGTTGCTCAGTCAGGTAATATGGAGTCATATAGGCAAATCCGGCTTTATCATATCCTGCCTGAAGATAAGGTTGGGCATTATTGTACTGTCCGGTTCTGTCCGAGCAACCAAGAAATGCTATAACCATTCCCTTCTCAGAAACCAATGTCGGTAAATATGCTTCCTCAGAATTCATACCGGCTCCACAATAAAGGATATTGTGATTATCCAAGACATCTCTGGTTTGCTGAAGAGCAGGTTCCATGAAATCCATCGTGTGATTATTTGCTAATGATACTATGTCAATTCCTGCGTTTTCAAGAGCAACTACAGTCTCCGGGGCGGATCTGTATGCAACACTTTTAGTCGGGTGCATTGTACCGGTATCGGCAAGAGGTGTCTCAAGATTCGCAATAGTAAAATCTGCAACTTGGTTCAAAACAGAATCAACATCACTGAAGATATTCGGAATATCATAAGTTGTCATCCGTCTGGCAAACATAACATCTCCGACAAAGTTGAGTTTTATCGGTAAACTGCTGTCACCTTGCTCCACATCCACTGTTGAAGTAAAGTAACCTCGAGCCCCCAGACTGTCTGAGACAGAAAGCATAACCGTGTAAGAATGATCGTCTGTTACTGAAAATGTGTGATTAGTTCGGTCAAACTCATTACTGATAATCGTTCCATCTCCAAAGTTCCAATTGTACATATATACGAACTGTCCCTCCGGGTCTGAACCGTTTGCAGTAAACTGATAAGTAATATCTCTTGTCCCATCTCGATTGTTTTTTGCATTTACCATCTGATAGCTGAATGTGCATTCAGGAGGCTGATTAATATCTTCAGTAATATCATAAACTTCATCGAAGAAGACTTCTCCAGCACCTTGAAGAATGAATTCTATACCTGAGACTATCGGAAGGTAATCATACCAGGCGAACCAATCATCACTTACAGGAAGAAGAAAGTTAATCCACTCTCCACTCACTTTGGAACCTTGATAAACAGGCACAAACTCTTCTATATTTACTTCCTGACTACCATATAGCGAGTATCGCAAAGAGTGTAGTGAGTCAGAAATTCCAACTGCCACCAAAGCAGGATTTCCGGTTGAATAGACAGAAACCTGCAAGACTGCACCTCGTTGAAGAGTAAAAGGACGAATCAAAGATTGTTTACCGGTATTTCCGAACAGATATAAACAGTTACCGATATATCCGTTGGGAGATATTAGCATCGAATCAGGTTGTACATCATAATCTGTAATACTTGCAAGACTATCGGGAAACTCAAAATCTTCAATCACCAGATGCCTGGGTAGTGCTGTCATCATGACTGCAAACAAGCATATTACTATGAAAAGAGCAATGTGTTTCATAAGACCTCCAATTTTTTTACTCACTACAAGATAAATATTTAGCTTTTCATTTGTCAACAAAGAAATGCTCTTTCTATGAAAATAAGAAGCTGTTTTCTGATGATTTCCTCGATTTAAATGTGTTTAGCTATTTCTTGTTTTCATTAAAAACAATAGTTATCAGTGTTATCGTAGCTATTATCACCCCCAGGGAGAATAATATATTTGTTCAAACACCAATCACTTCAGATATTAGCATGAAATACTTAGTTCTTGAATTTATTCTCAATTTTATATGCAATTATCATTTTCATTCCCACGGTTCTCCCTAAAGCAATAAATGCAGAATACGACCATGAAATTACCACAGTTCCCGCACACTTCCCGCACAGTTGTGCGGGAAGTGTGCGGGAACTGTACGGGAACTGTGCCGTAAGTACGCTCGAATTGGATGAGAGAGTCCCGAGCAAACTTGCACATAAGTTTCTCCGGTTACTTTTCCATGTGTTAAATCAGGACATGATAGGAGTGTTGAATTGCATGCAATATTTGTATTGTGTCCACAATTTGAAAGATATTGAGAAAAAGAGTTGACGAACGGTTTTTACTCAATAAAAGTTTCTCTATTGTGAAAAGAGGTTGATTTGTTATGAAAAAGATACTGATTGTAGATGATGATACCCTTCTAAGTCAGGTTCTAAATGAGTTCCTGACCGGAATAGGTTATGAATGTGAGAATGTTTATGATGGAGAATCTGCTCTTCAGATATTCTCACCAGAGAAGCACTCACTTATTATTCTGGATAGAGTAATGCCGGGAATAGACGGAATTGAGGTTATGGAAAGAGTCAGAGATATCTATCCTGACACCAAGATAATCATGATGACTGGTTACCCTACTGTCGATTCAGCCTACACTGCTCTTTTCGACGGTATTACCGACTATATCATAAAACCTTTCCGCTTCAATGAAATAGCTGTTACTATTAAAAAGCAGTTACAGGAATGACATGCCTTTTAAAGTAGAATCCGTTAATCCCAAACATGAGAGCCTGAATGGTGTTTTCCTTCCTTTATATGCAAACCGAACCTTCTGCCAGGCTATTGCTGATTTACACAATATTGAGCTTAGTTATCTTATTGTTTATAACTCTGGTGAGTTATGGGCTTTGATGCCTATGTTTGAAAAAACAAGGTATGGAATAAGACAGTTGATTACCCCCATCTTATCATATTATAATCCTATTGTTTGGCTTTTACCGGAGCAACAGAGACCGAATAAGAATCTCCTTCATAAGTTAGAAATTACTTCAATAATTTCAGACTATCTTATTGAGAATTACAGAATTATGAATATCAACCTCTCTCCTGAAACCTATGATGTAAGGAGTTTTCAAAACGCAGGGATTACGGCAAAACCAATGTTTACCTTTCTCTATAATCTATCACCGGATTATGAGCCTAACTTTTTTGCGAAAGAGGGAACATCGCTTAGAAAAGCTCAGCGGATGGGTATTGAAATCAGAGAGGAGTTTTTGCCTGACCAGTTTATCTCTTTGTTGGAAAAGACCAATGAAAGGCAGGAACGAACTTTCAATATCTCCAGAGAAAAACACCTACGGTTGCTTAAAACCCTTAGTGATGCTGGCATGATGATTCAACTGAATGCTTTTTATAATGACTCTCTGATCTCATCATTACTAATTTTAAATGATACTGAAAACAAAGCATTGTACGCCTGGCAGAACGGAACAAATCCCGAATATCTTCACAGCGGAGTGGCTATCTTTTTACATTATCACGCAATTATGAAATACAAGGAATCATATTTACTCTATGATTTGTGCGGAGCAAATCATCCCGGAATATCCCGCTTTAAAGCTGCTATCGGTGCTGAATTAAAGCTTTTTTTCAGATTGGAATACAGAAAAAGCGGAATCTCAATCTTAAAACTCCGATAAAATACTTGCAAACTAAACCACTGTTTAAAATAAAGGTCTAAACTAAAACTTATTTGGAGGAATAATGAAGAAGATATTACTTCTCACTATCAGCCTGTTGATAATCATCACAGCTCTCTTTTCACAAACTACCATTGCTATATTCCCTTATGATGCAATGGACAGCTCAAGTAAGTCTCTTAAGACACAATTCGAGAAAATCGATATTCCCAAAACCTTCGGTGAAGACAGTTACTTCAAACTCATCGATAATAAAGAGATTTCAAAGATAATGAAATCCGAGTTAGGTTCAGCTAAACTTTATGAAACCGGAAAAGAAACAATTACCGGTATGGGTGCAACCCTTAATGCCGATCTGGTTTTAATTGGAACCATCTCTTCATTAGGGAATAACAACTTCTCAATATCCACTAAGATTTTTAATGTCTCGACCCAAAACATATCAACAGTTGCTCTCAATGTAAACAAAGTAAGCAAGGATAGGCGAGACCTCATTATGACTGACCTGATTCCCAAGATAAAAGCCTTTTTCGATACTGAAAAAGTGAAAGCAATGAACATAGCAATCCAAAACTATGAGCAGAAGAAACTGGAAATTGCCAAGAGTAATTTTGAAGATATTCATCGGATTGACCCTAATAACTTTGAAGCTGTTTCTTACCTCGCCAGAATTGCTTTTGAAGAAAAAGATTATGCCAAATGTGAAGAATGGGCAAAGCTTGGTTTAAGTATGAACCCGAAGTCTGAGGACATTGCCAGACTTTTGGGTGGAGCATATCAGAATCAGGGAAAACTTGATGAAGCAGCTGAGGCTCTTACACCTATTGCCAAAGCTAACAATGATGTTGATATTTGGTATTATATAGGTAACATGTATGCTACTGCTCAGGAAAACGACAAAGCTATTCAAGCTCTCAATGAAGCCGTTAAAATTGATGCTAACCACGCCCAGGCAAACTATCGGCTTGGATTGATTTATGTCAGCCGGGAAGATTACTCAGCTGCTCTCCCCTGCCTGGAGATTGCTGCAAATGCCTACCCTGAAGATGGTGCAATTACTGAAAAACTTGCCCTCGCATATAAGAAAACCGGTAATCTTCTTAAATCCATTGAGAATCAAGAGTCTGTACTCGCTTCCAACCCAAATGACTATCAGCTCTATTTGAAGCTAAACAATGCCTATATTGCTGCAGGCTTGGAACTAATGGCTGCCGGTGATAAAGCTCAAGCCGATCTCCTTTTTGAGAAAGGTATTGCAACTTTAAAGAAACTTGAAGCTCTAAACAATGAGAACCCGCTTCTTTATATCTCGTTAGCCCACACATACAACACAAAGGGTGATATTAAAAATGCTGAAATTGCTGCTAACAAAGCCATTGAGATTGATAGTAACAACTATGCATCCTACATGATTTTAGCTCAGATATACTTCCAGAAAGGTTCAACGGAGTATAATAACTTCAGTGAACTTGAAATGAGTTTCTCTAAAGCAATGGGTAAAGAAGCTGATAGACTTAAAATTGAAAAAGACAATGCCCAGCAAAAAACTATCCAGCTATTCAACAGATCAAAAGAGTATTACAATGATGCACTCGCAAAAGCAGGTGACCCTATGCGTGAAGCAAGCATCAGAAACAGTATTAAGGAAGTTGAAAACTACATCACTTCAACAAGTAAGAACTAATATGCTTTAAACTGTGAGTTTGATACTCCTTCAATAAGTTAAAATCCTGCCGATTTCGGCAGGATTTTTTTATCCAAAGTAAACCAATCTGTCTTAGCAAAAGCAAGTGGAAAAAATAAGACCTGATGAATTCATCAGGTCTTAGAAAAGGATATTGGTACGCTAATCGGCAACAGCCTTTACATAGAAATAAAGGTCATCGTAGGATACAGCATCTAAAAGAAATGAGGTCGTCCAGATTACGAATTCACCTGAAACGCCGAAAGTCCCGTATGAATTCCTGTTAATATAGCTTGCATCAGGAGAGGATGCCATATAGATATTGTAAGAAGTCGCTCCCGAAACAGGAAGCCATCTTATCTGTAACCTACCATCAACAACTGCTGCTGTGGCACCTTCAGGGGCATCAAACCCACCAACTACCGTTAGATTAACCGGTACTGTTATAGAAGGTGTAGTTGTATCATTTGATCCGATGATTATATTTGCCGTATAGTTATTGTTAACTGCTAATCCTGTAGAATCAAAAGTCAACACTACATCTGTATATGCACCGGGATTAACAGTCCCGGTCGCTGGGGATGCATCCATCCAATCAACATCATCGCTGTTAAAATTAATATTTTTTATAACTACAGCCAATCCATTATATACATAAGTCTGATTATAAACAACTTTCAAACCCTCGCTTCCCGAGGCGTTTTCGATACCTATTGTAGCACTGTTTGTTGTGT
>JAFGVF010000350.1 GCA_016938155.1 Candidatus Cloacimonadota bacterium | reverse complement strand
TCGCGCTAAAAAATAATTAACAATTAAAAATTAATACAAAGACAAGACGCTAGCGCGTAAATTACAAATTACGAATGCAAGATAGAGACTTTCAACCACGAACTACACTAAACACACGAAAGAAGAGAGATTTTAACCAAAACAATAAGAATGTAGCGACCGCTGGTCACTGGACAAATCGGAGTTTGTCACTCCTTAATCTCGACCGAGACAGTCGAGCTACATAAAGAACCATTTGAAAGGTATTTACTCAAGCTGGAAGCTTAAGGTACGCGTCCCCAAGCAGGCTTGGGAAAGAGGGAAGAGAACACGAAAACCCGTGAACGCTAACGCGTAATTACGAATAACGAATGTAAGATGGACTAACACGGACAGCAGGGACACATACGGACTTTTATGTAGAGACGCACGGCTGTGCGTCTAATCCAGAAACACGGAACTCCGTGCTTCGCAAGAAGTCCCGCTGAAAATGTAACGCAATTGTACTCAATTGCGATGGGGATATTCTGCCCTGCCGGGGCAGCAAAATAATAGCCATAGGTCGAATGACCCATGGTACGAGCCCCCAGAATCTCTCAACCCTGAAGGGGTTCAGATTGTTGACAAACCTAATTAGTTCAAAACTTTACAACAATATTGAAATCAGTTAAAATCTCATTTCAAGGAAAGATTTCGAAGCATCTTTGGTAAAACTCTTCACTTCAGAGGGTTACAACACACCTTCGTTCGACTTTTAGTAAAGCTATCTTCGATTTGTTTTTGAAAAAACAAAACAAAAACAAAGGCAGTTGACTTTGTCAACAGCCTCAATCCTGAAGGGGTTGCACTGTTTCATTAACATTCCATTCCTTCATAACGATGCTTCAAAAAAACCGCGAGATGGTTGATTCAAATAAAGTTATTGACAGCAGAAAGATAATTCGAGTGATTTAGTAGTAGAGAAAATAATGGAGAATTTGATATGAAACTAAACATTACAGACGAGCAGATTAAGGATATTGCTGAAATTCTGGATACTCCTATGGATTGTTACTACAATCTGAAGACCGGGGAAGTACTGGAGATTCCCTCTGAGGAAGTGCTGATGTTTGACGAAAGTGAGTTATGGGAAGAGATGTTTATTGAGTTTTCGGCAATTAGAGAAGATTGTGTCCAGTTTCATAAGATTAGTTCAAGTGAATCCTATCAACTGATGGCTAAATTTGCTGATACGGTTGATGATGAAAGCTTTCGCATAAAACTTAAAACAGCCTTAGAGTTTGCGAAACCCTTCAAGAATTTCAAGAAACTCATCGACCACTCCGATTATCGTGAGCAATGGTTTGAATTCAAGATGGAAGGGAAGATTGAGGCGGTTAAACGGCAAATAGAAGCCCTGAATGAAGAGATGTGATCAGATTATATTGAACGAGAGAAATGAAGATGAACCGGGACAAAACTAACAGGGAAAGTCGTGCTTCACACAAATTACGAATTGTGAAAGAATGAGCCTGCAATATTCTGATCGCATCGGTGCGAGCTTAGAGAAGTTTACAAAAGATAAGGTTTAGTTTAATATGAGGGAGTCTGAAACAGGGTGAGTTTACAGAGATAACCACTTTTTAGCGGAATCTATATCATAGAAAAAGCATATAGATGCTCCTTTTTCAACTGCAATTTCTTCGAAGAATTCCTTTTCGAGTGAATAATCGGGAGCACATACAATTGCTACTTTTTTTATCATCTTTGCATATTGGCTGATAAAGCCAGCGAGCTGATAATTATCGTAAAATGAGAGGGAGTAGTGAAGATTTCGCTCATCACAAAGAATATACTGGCTTTTATATTCCAAGGCATCTTTGATAACAGCATTGACATAATCTTCTGTTTCTTGCAGATTTTCATCAAAACCCGAAGCTTGAACAGAGAGGAAATTATCTTCTGCTGTAATTTTGTATAATATTGCCATACGGCCCTCTTCTTTATTTTATTCAACCATAAGAATAATGTAATTATTGTCAAGAGAAAATACGATTAAACGACTGTCTTAAAGAACTTTAATGACGGGGAAGAAAAATTTTAAGAGTGCAGCTAAAGCAGCACCTCCTTTAAGAGTACAGCTAAAGCAGTGGCTCTTAAACTTTCAATAATTCTTCTGCCCTGAGGGGGCAGCAAAATAATAGCCATGGGTCCATGACCCATGGTATGATGTGCCCTAAAAACCTCCTTCAACCCTATATGGGTTGCATTATTTATTTGATTGTAGAGACGCACGGCCGTGCGTCTAATCCAGAAACACGGAACTCCTTGCTTCACATGAAGTCCCGCTGGAAACCTTTCAAAAGGTTGGAAACTATATGGATAGGCTTCACCATTCTAAGGTCTGCAATCATTGAAAGGTTTTTTGCTCAAGCTGGAAGCTTAAGCTACGCGTCCCCAAGCTGCCTAGCGAACGAGGGAAGAGAACACGAAACTCCCTGCTTCGCATGAAGTCCCGCTTGAAGAAAAGAACACTAAAGCAGCACTTCCTTAACAATCATTAATTATTCTTCCATGAGTGTAGAGAGTCCGGAAAGGCAGTTACATGATCCATCTTGTTTTTGACAAAATCATTCGCATTTATTATTTGTCTCCCAATCTTATTAAATAAACAGAGGGGATTATGTTGAAGCAAACTGATAACTGTATGGATTATTTGAAGATACTGTGTGAGAAAAGCCCCGATCGACGAGTCGGAAGTGAAGGAAATATCGCAGCAACATCATTCTTTAAAGAGGTTCTCATTTCAAACGGTTGGGAGATAAAGTCCACCGAATTCGATGCGGTCGATTGGTATGACGGCGGAGCTGCTTTAAGATGTGGGGACAGAGAATTTGAAGTACTTGCCAGTCCCTACTCAAACGGATGTGATGTGGAAGGAGAGCTTGTTGCTGTAGGGACATTACACGAATTGGAGACAGGTGATTTCAGGGACAAAATCCTCATGTTACACGGAGAACTTGCTCAGGAACAGCTAATGCCGAAGAACTTCGTGTTTTATAATCCCGAGGAGCACAGAAGGATTATCTCCCTGCTTGAACAGAGTGGAGTTAAGGCAATTGTGTGTGCAACGGATCGAAATGCCTCTCTTGCCGGTGGGGTTTATCCCTTTCCCTTAATTGAAGATGGGGATTTTGATATACCCTCTGTTTACATGACTGAAGAGGAAGGAGCTAAACTTCGCTCATGTAGCGGGAAAACTGTTTTATTGACTTCCGATTCTCAGCGAATCCCCGGGGTGGGTTATAATGTTATCGGGGTTAAGAATCCCGGAGCATCCCGAAGAATAGTTATCTCTGCTCATATTGATTCTAAAAAGGGCAGTCCAGGGGCAATCGATAATGCAACGGGAGTTGCCGTAATGCTTCTTCTTTCCGATTTATTGAGCAATTACGAGGGAGAGTACACGCTTGAGCTGGTTGCCTTTAACGGTGAGGATTATTATGCCGTGCCGGGACAGATGGTTTATTTGAAAGAAAACAGTTATAAATTTGATGATGTTCTGCTGAATATCAACATCGATGGAGCTGGTTATCGGGAAGGTAAATCCGCCTTTTCCCTTTTCAAGCTTCCCGAAACTGTCCAACATGCCGTTACGCATGTTTTCGAAACTCATGAGGGGATTGTGGAGGGTGTTCCCTGGTATCAGGGAGACCATGGTATTTTCCTGCAATACGGTGTACCGGCTATAGCCGTTTCCTCCAAATGGTTTATTGATAATGTTGATACACAGGAAATTACACATACACCCAAAGATAATCTATCTATTGTCAATTACGATAGGATTGTTGAGATTGCCGTAGCGATTGATGATTTAATCAGGAGTCTCACTTCCAAAGAAAATCATTGAAGAGCCCCCGCAGGGATGAACCATCAATCCTATATGGGTTGCACTATCTAACTGTTTGTAGAGACGCACGGCTGTGCGTCTAATTCAGAAACAAGGAACCCCGCTGAAAACATTTCAAATCGTTTGAATTAAAAATCGAAGGGGAGGTGGAGCTGTTAAACGGCAAGTAGAAGCTTGCGAATAGGAAGAGTTATTGCTCGTTCTGCTGTCTGAATTCCCTAATCAGTTTTGCCCTGTCTGTTCTACCGCGTTTTTCATTTACATATTCCTGCAGATGTAGGGGAGGAACTTTAATCGTATGTCCCCGCCACTCTATTGTTTCCAGATGGGCAAGAGCATAGGGTCCACAGTCAACCGGTTTTGGGTCATCCAGTACCGGACTCGGGTCAGAAGCAATATCGATACGGGCATGTTTGAAGATAACACCGAAATCCTTTGTTACCCAACCGTTTGTATCGAGGATAGGCTCTATAATACTATCGGCAAAAAGCTCTTCTATTAACTCTTTATCCCGTGCATCTATCATGATATCAACATCATGGGGATTGAGTGCTATTCCTCTAATACAGGCAGCACAACTGCCAGTAAGCCACCACCTGATTCCACTGCCTTTGATTTCATGGCAGAACTCTTCTAAAGCTGCTTCCCATGGAACCGGAATGAAGTAACCCAGCTGGCTGAACATAGTCGGGGCATATTTCTGATAATTGGCTTTGATAACATTGATGTTTTTTGTCGATAACGGAAACTGCTTGAAATAACCTCTGTCGTCGTGATTATAAAAGCACATCTCAAAAACCGGAACGAATTT
>JAFGVF010000033.1 GCA_016938155.1 Candidatus Cloacimonadota bacterium | reverse complement strand
TTGACTAATTGGATGAGTAATATTCAAGATTGGTGTGTTTCACGTCAAATCTGGTGGGGACATCGTATTCCGGCGTATTATTGCGAGGAATGCGGTGAGCTGATTGTTTCAGCCGATGCTCCGACCCACTGTCCTAAGTGTGCAAGCAGGAAGTTCCGGCAGGATGAAGATGTCCTCGACACCTGGTTCTCCAGCTGGTTATGGCCTTTCTCGACCATGGGCTGGCCTGAGGAAACGGAGGATTTGAACTACTTCCTGCCGACCAGTCTGCTGGTTACAGGACACGAGATCATCTATCTCTGGGTAGCCCGAATGATTATGGCTACACTGGAATTCAGAGATACAATCCCGTTTGATACGGTATATCTGCATGGAATTGTTAGGGATGAAATCGGTCGTAAGATGAGCAAATCCCTAGGGAACTCCCCCGATCCGATTGATATTATCGAGAAGGTTGGTGCTGATGCCCTGAGATTCGGAATCATCTTCAACACACCTAAAGGTGCAGACAGCTACTATTCCGATGCTCTGTTGGAGAACGGACGCAACTTTGCCAATAAGATATGGAATGCTTATCGCTATATTATGATGAATGCGGAACAGATAGAGGGACTTCCGACTCGGAATGAGCTCCGTCTGGAACTGGCAGATAAATGGATTTACAGTCGGCTCAATGAGGTTGCGAAGGAAGTTGCGGACTATTATGAGAACCTGCGTTTCAATGATGCTGCCTCAACCCTGATGAAATTCATCTGGGATGAGTTCTGTTCCTGGTATCTCGAACTGACCAAGGAAAGAATCTATAATCAGGAAGACTGCGAAGGTCAGTTGACCGCCAAGTACATCCTTCTGGATGTTATGCAGTCATCCATGCGTCTGCTGCACCCGATTATGCCCTTCATCACCGAAGAGGTATGGCAGGGAATCAAGACTCAATTCCCGATGGAGGAAGAGGCTCTGATAATCGCCCTCTACCCTATCGCTGATGAGTCTATGATCAGCAGTAAAATCTCCAATGAGATGAGCTTCATCCAGGAGACCATCACAGCTATCCGCAACCTGCGTAAGCAGATTAACCTGAATCCGGGTGTAGAAGTTGAGATTACAGTTGTTACCGAAGATGTCGGTGTCGATAACTTGTATAAGGAATATCTCGGCTATCTCAGTAAGCTGGCAAAGGTTTCCAACCTGATCTTCACCTCCGATAAACCGGAAGGTGCGATTGCTGCGGTTGTAGGTTCAACTACGCTCTATCTCTCGCTGGAAGGTCTGATCGATATGGAAGCGGAACGCGAGAAACTCAATAAGCAGATTGAGAAACTGCAGAAGGAGTTTGACGGTATCCAGCGTAAACTAGCCAATGCCGATTTCATTAGCCGGGCAAAACCTGAGGTTGTTGAGAAAGAGAATGAGAAGTATAAGGAAGTCAAGGAGAAGCTGGATAAGACCCGTGAGCTTCTGGACGGACTAAAATAGATTATTGAATCTTATGTATTAAGGCAGACTGCAAAGTCTGCCTTATTTTGTTGGGGTGGTGAACTCCGATTCGCCATGTTTTGTTTTGTTCAGCCCATATAAGGCTGAGGGGATTTTGGTCATTGTCCATGGGGCATTCGACCCATGGCTATTCACATGTAACCCTTACAGGGTTAGCAACCACACTAAAATCAAGGAAGTCACTGCTTCGCGATTAACTCCCTCTGAAAATTCACAATTCAGGAGAATTGTGTTACTGGTAATTCTGTAGCATATAATAAGGAACAACCCTAACACTGAATTGTTTCTGTTTCCGAAGTTCATTTTCGATATCTTCAATGACAATGGGGGTGTTTCTGTTAATTACAGCATTTTTCTGCTTATCATTGGCAAGGTTAAGAGCTTTATCGGTAATAATCAAGAGGATGTAACTAAATTTCTCAGGAGAATACTGTTTTGAGGAGATTTGATAAGGTTGTCCGTTTTTCTGGAAGCGATTCGTATTTATTCCGGCTGTATGCGTCTCAACAATTCGGAAAACGCCATTAATGCAATGCAGAATTGTAGCATATCCTTTCTTTTCAAGCGTATATGTAAAACTGAGACCCTCTGTTTTATAAACAAAACTGTTCTTCACTTTTACTTCCAAACCGTAGGGATTTCTGTCCACAGGAATAATCTCGGCGTCAAAAACTATATGAGCGGATGTACTATTCTCAGGAGTTACCTCGTCAGATGTAAATTCTGTCACAGTAATATTTTTAGCATAGAAACCTGCTATTTGGGAAGTCAGATCTTCAAATTCATATTTTATATCTTCTGTTGTCTCAGAACTGAAAACAATCTTAGACCACAAGGAACCCTCGTCCATTTCCTCAATGATCTCCTCAATCGCATATCTGATTGTCAGGGGCTCAAGTTGTTCCGCTGGTATCTTTTCATCGAAGACATGATTGTACTCATAGTCTTCAATTAAGGTAAATTCCGTAGTGTTATTCTGAACAAGTTTAAGGGCAATAAGTGCTCCAACAAGGCAGATAAGGACGATAAGAAATCTTCGCAAAGTTCCTCCAGATGTTTAAAAACAATCTATTGTTACTTTCTGAGGTGTGCTATAACTTGTCAAACACAATAACTTGATTTCTTACTTTCAACTGTAAAGCAAGAAATTGGCAACTCAATTCACGAAACAGGGTATCAGTTTTACACTGAAGAAATCCTGTTTACTAACCTCGCTTTCGACTTGCTTAAGAGTAAGCGGTCGATAGTAAACTGTGTTCAACTGAGCTTGTTTAAAGTCTGTTAACACCAGTCTTTCAGGTGTTACTAGCAAGATAAGACAATTTCTATTTAACTTTGTTCGGGGTGGATATGTGTTATAGTGTTCGAACTCTGTTGGGAAATAGTACTCTCCTGCTGGAGTCTTTCGGTTAGCTCTTACAATTACACGCACATCATTTGGTTGGTAATAACTTAGTAAAGTAACATAGCCTGATTTCTCAATCATGTATTCAAACTTCACAGATTCATCAGCAACATAGATGTTTTTCACACTTGAAATGCTTAACCCAAACGGATTTTGGGATTGATCATTAATTGTGATATCCAGATTTATCGAGAAGTCGGTGTACTCAATATATTTTACTGCTTCAGTGGGAGCTTTATAGAATAAATCTTCCCTCTGTTGAACCCTCAATTGTTCAGGAGAAAACACAGGTACTTTCCTGGTTGCAGAATTATTTGCAGAAATCAGGTTAGTTACATCCGCTGTTTTTACATAAAACCCTGCTATCTTCACTGGTAAATCATCCACAAACTCCAGGTTATCCTCATTCAAAACAGAAGTTATGGCAATCATATCGCTGAAGAAATCCTTGTCCTGCTCCTTAAGCAACTCATGCGAGGCAATGCGTATTGCTTCTTCCTGAATAAATTGAGCTTCATGATAACCTTCAATGACATCTGAACACCTGTAGTTATCGAAACAAAGTAACTTCGGTTTAGGTTTAATCATGACCTTAAACATAATGAAACTTATAATAATTACGGTAGTTGCAATAAGCACTTTTCTCATTTTTCCTCCGTATAATCCCAACTCATTAATTACACAATTAGTCCTGTATTTGTCAAACAATATATGCTGTTTATATACCTTTCTTGAGATAGATGATAATAACGATGTATAAGGTTTCCCTTAAGATTTCTCTAAATGGTATTTTTCTGAAATTAGTTGAAGACCTCAGCCAAGAGAGGATTAGAAGGTTCTTTGTAGTAAAGTAGTTATCAATTTAGACAGTATAAATAATGTTAACATTCGTAGTCACTCCTCAAGTAACTTTCTTAATCGTAATTTGTGACATCGTTGCTTGTCAATGTTGTCTTCGTTGTCCCATCGTACCCGAGCTGTGCCCCCAGTCACGAAATGTGAATAAATGGAGAAAAAGTTATCCACCATTTGTGAATAAATCGTGCCCCTCCACGAGTGGGTCACGAGTGGAACACCTTTGGGTCACCTTTTTTAACTGGGAGTAAACCGGGGGTACGAAGGAATAAGTTTGCGACAAGTTTCACGACAAGTTTCACGGAGTTTCTAATGTGGTGTTTCCTGATTTGCGACAATCAGAGAGAAATGAGTTGAATTGGATGACTAAAAGAAAATTGGTGATAATATGTAACGCATCATTACAAAATGTGATGACTGCTTTCCTCTTGTTACAAGTAACCACTAAGTATTTATCTTTAAGCTACTTAGAAAGCTTTCCCAAAGAATAGCGCAATCTATATGTAACGCTGCGTTACATATAGATTAATATGGCTCTCCGCTTTATTGTGTTGCACTATAAGTAGTTAGCAAATATCTGTGAATTGGCATCAAAATCGCATTTAGTTTAGCCAATGATCGGTACTCTGAACATCCTTACCACATTCACACGCTTCAGAGTACCGGGAAAAAGGAGTTTAAAATGAGATTAGTAATGCTAAGTTTATTATGTTTAACTTTGTCGGTTCTGGGAGCACTGCAAGTAGGTGGATTGATAGATCAGAGTCAGATGTGGTCGGAGGATGTGTTTGTAACAAGCAATGTTACGGTGTCGAGTAGTGCTGCCATAAGTGTGGATGCAGGGGTTAATGTGATTTTCACCGGTGCTTTTTACATAGAGTTTCACTCTTATGCGAGGTTGCTTGTTAATGGTACGGCAAACGCACCGGTGAGATTCACAGCTGACTGGGATGGGGACTCGGTTTTCGGTGAAGAAGGAGCAGAACGGGAGTATTGGAAAGGTGTCAGGTTTCAATATATGAACGGACTGGCTGATTCTTCTCTCGTAAACTACTCTATCTTTGAGTATGCATATAAGACCAATGTTGGAGGGAATGATGATAAATACGGGGCTGCCCTCTTTATCGACGGGTTTGATGATGTCCGATTCAATCATTGCGAATTTAATAACAACGAGGTTTATGGAAGCACAATCGCCTATGGTGGAGCTGTTTATCTCAATTACGCCAGTCCGTCATTCCATAACTGTCAGTTTGTAGCGAATCAGGCAAATGTCGGTTCATCGTTTAGAGGTTCAGGTGGGGCAATCTATATGAATCAGGCGAACCCCTACATCTATAACAGCAGGTTCACGCAGAATTTCGCCGAAGACCAGGGCGGTGCCGTGGCAGGTAATCAGGGATTCTTCAGTATGTTCTATAACTGTATCTTCGACAATAATTCCAGCGATACCGGTGGAGCCATCTATCTTTATGACACAGACCCGATAATTGCAAATTGCACCATTACCCAGAACTCTGCTGTTTATGGGGGTGGAATTTATAGCGACCTGAGTACGGCATATATAGGCAATAGTGTCATCTACGGCAATACGACA
>JAFGVF010000349.1 GCA_016938155.1 Candidatus Cloacimonadota bacterium | reverse complement strand
GTTCTTAATCCAGCAAGTTATGTGACCATTATCGGTGGTTCACTTGTTGATTTCATGGAAGAATATCCGACTTTCTCAGGTTATTATATTGTTGATGGCGATCAGGAAACCGGAGCTCCTCAAATGCTCAACGGTTCCTGGTTTATTCTAGACAATGGCATTGCCAAGACTCCTGTTGACCAATTTGGTTCTGCTTCAGGTGGTGCAGCAATTGGAACTATCTATGAAAGACTCGACGCTGATTCCGATGGTGATGATGTCAACAATGACTGGGCACCTGTTCTTAGCCCAACACCCGGCGGTCAGAATGAGAATCCTATTCAGAATGAAGAGATCCTTCCTGTTGAACTCACAAGCTTTGCAGCTACTGCAATGACTTCTCAGGATGAGGACATGTTTGTCCGTCTTGAATGGACTGTTGAATCTGAGAATAATCTCTTGGGTTACAATGTTTATCGTTCCGAGATGGAAGACATCAACAGCACTTATCTGATAAATGGCGGAATGATTGAAGCTACGAACCAATCTTCAAATCATAGCTATAGTTATGAAGATATTGAAGTTATTATCGGTGGAACTTTCTACTATTGGTTAGAAAGTGTTTCAATAGACGGTATTAATCAATTCTTTGGTCCTGTTGCTGTAACAGTTGATCCTGATCAGGAAGAACCGGAAACTCCGGAAGTACTGAAAGTAACTTCCTTGAACAGCATTTATCCTAACCCCTTCAATCCAACAACTTCAGTTAAATTCAGCTTAAAAGAAGAAAGCAAAGTTACTGTTCGTGTATTCAATGTTCGTGGCGAACTTGTTTCCGAACTGGCTAATGGAGTATTCCCTTCAAGCACTAATCATACTGTTGTTTGGAATGGTACTGATGTGAATGGTAAAAACTGTGGAAGCGGTATCTATTTCTTCAAGATGGAAGCAAAAGGATACACTTCAGTCAAGAAGGCTGTACTTGTAAAATAATCAGATAACATCTGAATGAATATAAGCCCGGGGTGACCCGGGCTTTTCTTTTTTTTAAAAACTGTTAACTGCTATTTCAAATCATCCAGCACAATGTCAAACTGATTTAGAATCCCTGTTTTCTTTAGGCGGTCAGCTATAAATATACTTGATATGCCAGCGAAAATAATTCCACTGATTATAAAGCAAACAACCTGCTTAAGATTATACATAGGAGAAAGTGTGTTCCACTTCTCGTAAAAGAATGAAAGCAGATAAGAGCTAATGGCAGATATCATTGCTGCAATCATTAGCACTGCGACATTCCAGCGTTTATAGCCAAGTATCAGGAAGAATAACTCAACAAGAATACTCTGTCCAAATCCCCAGATAATGGAAACTACTCCCCATCTGGCAATAAAGCCTTGAACAAAGGCAGCCACGGTTTCTCCTAATAGTGCACTTCCCGGTTTACGGATGATATAGGGGAAGAAAACTGCTCCCATTAACCATACTCCGGACATCAGGTTTTCCATTGCCAAAGGTTTTAGGATTGGGGAAACAATGTCGTAGAGAAATGTATATCCCCACCAAAAAACACCCATCGCGGTGGAGACGACTGCGATAAATATTATCTCCGATAGTTTTAATTTTTTCATTTTTCCTCGCAAAATCTTACTTCAAATTTCCAATGTAGGGGTGCCCCTTGTGAGTAACATCTTGGGCAGGCACAAGGCACTGCCCTATATTTTTTGAACAATATTTATATCCTCGTCCGGAATCCAATCATGAAGTTCCGTTCAGCACCTATCCAGTAATTATTTCCACCATCCCAGGCATCATAATATCCATCGGTATAGTATCTCTTGTCCAGAAGATTGTTAATCTTGAAAGTAATAACTGTGGAATTCACTATGCTCATTTCCGGGAGTTTAACTGTAAAACCGGCATTTATTAAACTATATTCAGGGACTGTTCTGTTCGGATTCTGGGTATTATCAAGATACTGTTCACCTACATAACGATAATCTAAAGAGGCGGTAACCCATTTCCAGGTATAGCTCATCCCTGCATTGGCAATCATGTCAGGGGAATTAGAGATTTTATTGCCGGAATAATCCACAACATAGGTCTCATAGGTATCCCAATCGGTATCATAGGCTTCAAACTCTTTGAAGTAATTATCATTAAGAGAGACATTACCGGAAAGCTTCAGATTACTGAAGAACTCTTTTTTCATTGAGAACTCAACACCCCTATGGATAGTTTTATCGGCATTTCCCATGTTAGGATAACCATCAGAATCAACTCCGCCAAAGCGAACGATCTCATTCGTGAAGTCCATCCAGAACATAGCAGTTTCAAAGTCCCACCCTTCTGCTGAAAAGCGTTGTCCAATCTCATAGTTTATAACCTTCTCCGGTTTAACATAAGGGTCTTCCCATTCATAGCGAAGGATATTTCCATCTGTGTCAAGAATTGCTGTCTGATTATGGAAAAGCGGTTGAGTACCTAAGTCGGAGGCGTCATCCCAGATATTGTATAATTCCTGGTCAGCCGGTTCACGTTGAGCAAGAGATACATTACCATAGATATTCAGGTCTTCAGTGATAGAATAATTCAGACCAAAGCGGGGATTAAAGAAGTGATAATCCACTTCATAGCTATTCAGGTTCTCTCCTGTGAAATTGCCGACTTGTTTCTGCTCAAAGATGTATTTAATTCCCTGATAATGAAGATTTATCATAGCTGAAAGTGATTCCGTGATATTGTAATTTTCATTAGCATAGAAGGTAAGATACTGTTTATCGCCGGTGTATTGGTGATATTTCTGACCTGCAGTATATGTCAAAGTAAGTGGATTACCAACAGCATCGACAGCATTTGTAACATTCTTAACCTCACCCCAATGGTCGCTGCTAAAGGTGCAAAGATATGTTCCGAATGTAAGGTCTCCCCCGTAGTGTTGCCAAGTAAGATTCGAGACCAGACCCATTTGATCTTTCTGTACCCATTTCTGGCGGATTACATCCGCCTCAGAGTCATTTTCTTCAGTTATTAGAGAATAGTAATAAAGGTCTCCACCCTCTTTCAGCTGTTCGTAGTAACCCCTGCCATGGATATAGAATGCAGAATTCTGCCATAATAACTTGTCATTCAGGTTCCAACGATTATGCAGTTCGTAATGCGGTTGACTGAAGTTATCAATCTCATTCTCATAGGTACGGGAGTTATATTGTGGATTGGCTTCCAATTCTGCGACAGGAGAGGCATACCAGGCAGCATGAGTCTTTTCATTACCACCGTAGGTATTGAATTCAGTTACGGAACTTTTTCCTATATAAGATAAGTTAAAGAAGTAAGACCACATTTCTGATGCTGAGTTATCCCTGTAACCATCAGAAGCCATCTGGGAGAAACGGATAGTAGTCTTAAGTTTTTTTGAAATATCAAGAGATGTCTTGGCACTGTATTTCCAGGTATTAAAGCTACCATAATTGGTACTGATTTCAGCCAAATAGGAATTATTCAGACTATTGGTCATAAGATTTAGAGAACCGCCAAATGTGGAAACCCCGTATTGGGAATTACCGACTCCCTTCTGGAACTGGATATTCTCCACGCTCTCAGCTAAATCAGGCATATCCACCCAATATACGGAGTGGTCTTCCGGGTCATTGAAGGGTATGCCGTTGACCATAATACCGATTCTTCGTTCATCGAATCCACGCACTTTCATGTGGGAATAACCCAGTGCTGAACCAGCTTCTGAATATGTATAAACATTCGGCACATCATCTATCAGAAGAGGAATATCCTGTCCATGGTTGGACTCCAGAATCTCTTCCTGTTCGATGTTGGTAAATGTAATCGGGGAAGTTTTTGTAGTAACTCGTGTAGTGGCAACTTTGATACCGGAAAGCTCAATAGCATCTCTTTTCATACTTATTTTGAGGTATTTAGTTTCATTGTTACAATCTTTAGTCTGAGGTTTGTACCCGATTCTTTCAAATGTTACATCTATCTCTTTGGTATTGGGTAACTCAATAGAGAATGTACCGTTTTCAGGTGTCATCAATTTGTAATCTCCGGCTGTTACAATAACATTTGGAATGGGATTTCCCGATGTTTTATCCAGAACAACCCCTTTCAGAGTCAGAGCAGAGCAGAGTGAGATGAGACTCACAAACAGTGTGGTTAGCAGTAAGAACTTCTTTTTCATTTTTCCTCCATCAATTTTCAATTGAGAATTGAAGAGAAAAATATGCGGACAAAAAAAGACCATATCCGCCGAGACGATATGGTCTAATAGTTTTCCAAACATATTTTCCCTACGCCGGCATTACCCGGATCAGGTATGATGGGTTTAATCTCAACCGCCCTTTTTCAGGCAGTACCCCAAAATACGCGTGCATTATTTCTCAAAGATCTTGATACAAGAATTATCTAAGTCCTGTCTCGTGTCAAACAAATTATCCTCTTTTAATTTCATCTTACTCCGAAACTACTCACTAATCAAGCAAGTATTTGCAAACTTTCTTAAGGTGTATGAAGGGAATCTGCACTATAGTATGTTTACGAGTGCGGGGAATAAAGATTAGGTAACCATGTTCGCATTTCCCCGAACTCACTTCGATCGTAATGATGACTGAGAACTCCCTGTTCCTCTAAAAGTCACGCTGAAAACAAGTTTACATAATATTCTTGCGAAAACTGCAAAAATTCTTGCTAAATGCCTGTATTTATCAAGCTTTAATCCTTCACAATACCTTATGGACTCTTAATAGATACCTTATAGACACCTTATGCTCTCCTTATGAAATCATTAAGTGAGTAATCAGAAATCATATCCATTTCAAATTGTGAAATAACGAAATTGTATAAGGGCATTAGATGGGAATGGAAGTAAGAAGAAAGTAACATTATACCCGGTTTTATCAATAAACTGCCTTAACGCCTCTATTTATCGTGCTTAATCCCATTTTCCGGTTGCGTTGCTCCTGCGGTTCTCCTGCGGGTCAACTGCGGCTCACATGGGCAAAGGCGTAAGAGGTTCGGAAGAGAAACGGTAGTCAATCCTGTCATGGATGGAAGCGGATGAATGGTATGATTCCGGTGAAATAGGCATATCTTCTCATGCGTTTGCCGTACCTTTTCCGTGGGTCTCCCGTGGCCTCCACGGTTGACCCACGGGAGACCCACGGTTGACCCACGGTAGGGAATTGCAGATTCAATGTGTTAAGTGTACGGTCTCAAATATATGGAAAGAGAATGATAAAAAAGGATTTGACAGTATTATAAAGCAATGAAAAATAACTAAACTGGAATATAGTATATACATTCCATAGTACACTGTAATGGCAATGGATAGGTGAACTCATTGTTAATGATAGGTTAATGTATAGGTGGAAAGTATAGAAAATGTTATAAATATTGGATCGAAAAAACGGAAGGAGATTCGTATGATTAAACATCGCAAAGCGGGTTTATCATTACTGATGATACTTTTACTTCTTCTTTCAGTAACAGTACTGAGTGCTGTTTATGAAGATATGACAGTAAAGAATCTTCAGGTTGAAGATATCCCCAACGATGACGGCACCGGGTTGCGAGTGAGCTGGACCCCTCTTCCCAAAGAAGCAAGGGTGATTGAGTATCATGTATATCGCGGTATTTGCCCGGATTCCCTCTTCTTAGTCAGTACAATTCCTGTGAACCCCAAAACGGGAGTTTCATCAGATGTAAT
>JAFGVF010000348.1 GCA_016938155.1 Candidatus Cloacimonadota bacterium | reverse complement strand
TCAGCGGAGACCAACCGATCGAGATTTCCTTGGCATGGACTCCTATCACTACAAGCCTCAATGATTACGCAGGACAACTTATCAGAGTAGCTGTTCATTGCGTTTCTCAGCAAACCTTCTTTTTAATGCTGGATGATGTAATGGTTGCTAATGACGGTGCTGTTCTCGGTTCTGTTGAGCAACCCATAATCCCGAGCCATACGGTTCTGGGTAATAACTATCCTAATCCATTCAATCCAGAAACAACAATCAATTTCGCCTTGAAAGAGAATGCAAAAGTCTCTATCGATATCTATAACATCAAGGGACAATATGTCACCTCTGTTGCTGATGGAGACTTCAATGCAGGACAACATAGTGTCGTCTGGAAAGGAACGGATACGCACGGGAAAAGCGTTTCCAGTGGTGTATATTTCTACAAAATGTGTTCCGGTACTTATACCCAAACTAAAAAGATGATCTTAATGAAATAAAACATAATTATATTTAAAGCCCTCATTTTTTGAGGGCTTTTTTCATGCCCTATCATTGCTCTATCACAATAAGTGTCCAAACTCTATCAAATCCATGTGATTATCGCTATCGACACTTGCCCGTCGACACAGGTTTCGGACAGGGGTTGCCCAAGAGACTCCCAAGAGAGTTTTAGGAATTTGGATAGGGCAGTGATAGAACAAAAAGAAAAACCTCTTCCGAAGAAGAGGTTTATTATGTTTTGTTTACAGGAAATGACTAAGGATTCGTAGTATTTATTTCCTGATAAATAGTTTCCATTAATTTGAAAATGGGTTTATTGGGATTGAAGTAGAAACCAAGTGCAGGGTCTTCAATGCCGTCATTATTTAAATTATAAGAATGGAATCCCATGTAGGAAAGAGGGAATCCGAATACATATAATGAGCCACCAAGTTCGTTGGGAACTTTATAACCTACGGTTTGCATATTTAATCTTTCAAATGCATCAGGAGTTGGGACAAAAGAAGGATTTGTTGCCTGTGCATAAACAGATTTGCAACCATACATTGCAATTGTATTCTCACTCCCTTCCATATTCGGGAAATAAGTTACTGGTCCCAAACCTCCACGAGGTATTTCGTAGAGAGTATTGAACCCGATATCTTCATCCAACTCTAAATTGATATCCGTAGAACCATTTTGATATGCTTCAGCGAGATAGGCTTTAGTGAAGAAAGGATTACTCCATGCGTCAGAAACAGCCTGTGTATAGTTAGCAACCGGGTCTTCAAGAGTATTCCGGACATTCATAAATCTTTCAAAGAATGTCTTTTCTTCAGTGAAACTGTTTCTAATTGCAGTATTGATACTTGCACCACCACTGATGATTAAATTTCCGCCTCCGTACATATAGAGTGCCAAGGCATCATTCTCTCTTACTAAGTTTGGTGATTCAGCCGGAGAATCGCAATGATAAACCACTAATTTATACTTATTCAAATCTGTGGGAGACAATCTTCTTCCTATGTTATCAATGTTCCCATCGATTTGAAGCATATCAAGTTCTTCAACGGTATCCAGACCGGAGAATAAGGAATAATAAAGATTATCAACAATAGCTTCAGGGCTAATGTACTGAGCTGCAGCGGTAGGATGGTCATCATCAATAATTAGGATACCACTCTTTTCAGCAGCCGGGATAGGTTCCTCGATTACAAACTCAAAGATGGCAGGTGTTTTATCAACTTCACCCTGAAGGTCAACTGCTCTAACTTCAAAGATATGATAGCCGCTTTCAAGTCCTGTCATTACCACACTTTGACCAATACTGTTTGATACAGGTACACGCAACCATGTTTCTCCTGCATACTCTCCGGTTTCATCAGTGTAAACGCTTTCTGCAAGAGGTGGGTAATTATAAGGTGCACCATCCAATCTAAGGTCATAATATTCAGTTGTAGAGTAATAATTCTCATCAGTCTCTTCATCAAGCAGAATATTCAGTGCACTGTCATAGGGATTATCGGTAATAACAGATTGAGATGTAGCCTCATTCTTATAACCGTATTGTCCATGGTATCCCCAGCGAAGCCATATCTTAAGATTTCTACTGCCCATGCAAGCATAGAAGCCATCCTTGTTCTTGAATAGTGCTGTTGCATATCTTCCCTCAACCTGAGGTGGATCTTCTTCCAATTCGGCAAATCTGTAATCGGTAAAGTGGTTTGTACCGATGGCATAATTTCTTGTGGGGTAGAAAATAGTAGCCGGATGATAGCCTTCCTTAACAGCAAAACGAATGATTCTCTCATCTGAATGGATACCTGCCATATCAACGGAATGGGCAACAACTTCAGTGTAGGAAACCTGCAAAGAATTGACGAAATCAGAGCTGATTCCGGGAGTTGTATATTTTGTTAATAAAAACTCGGCAATATTTCCTGTGTTGGAATCATCTTTACTATTATACCAGGTGTCATCCGCAGGTAATACTGATATAATTTCACGAGTAGATGCGTCACGCTTTACAACCTTGAAGAGATAATAATCGGCCTCTGCTTCAACAAACGGGTCGTTATCTTCGATGCTAAAATTAAGTATTATACCTGTACCCACTCTTGAAAGCTGTCTAGCATCAAAAGGGTCAGGATTATTCAAAGCACCTTTGGAAAGCTTCAATAAACAGGTTGGAACTTCCGATTTAGCCTTAAATTTTCTTTGTGCAATATTGGAAATATCGCCTCTATCATCTATGCAGATAACTTCAAGTGAAGTAATCTGCTGGGAAGGATTACCTTCAGAATCGGATGCAGGTAGGTTTAAAATTACATATTTCTGGTCTGTCCAGATTGTTTTTCTATCGTTTGGTGCTTCCGCTAAAGTTGTTTCCTGTAGAGATCCTTCCTTATAATGAAGTACCCAACCGCCACCATATAAATCAAAAACAGCCTTTGGAACAATAGCATTATCACTATCAATTACGCTATTTCCGGGTGTTGCAATTGCTTCTCCGTTTTCATTAAGTAAACGATAAGCATAATTTTCAATTGTACCGTCTTGATCAACTGCATGCCAATATATCCTCAATCGAGAATACACTACTAAACTGTCGGGGTAAGCATCATTAGCAGTTTCAATTCCTGCTCCTTCGTAGGATGTAATTGAAATTGTAGGTGCAGAATTCGGGTCAATTGGACCTTCAACGCCACAACCGTAAAAAAGAAAAGAAACAGCCAATGACAAAAGCAAGAGAGTAAACAATTTGTTACTTGCTTTTCGCATAATTTTCCTCCCATTTATATCATCTTCATTTAAATTAGAATTAGGAATATTACCTTTATTTAATCTTTCTTGGATAAAGTCAATATTTTTTTTGCCTTTATTAAGCATAATTCAACCTTAGGGCTACAAAAACATTTTTTAAGAGATTATAAGTTGTAACAGAACCGACTCCTCCGGGGACAGGTGTTATGGCTGAGCACTTCGCTAAACATGCCTCATAGGCAACATCTCCGACATAGATTTTATCTCCTGTCTCGGTTTCGATTTCGTTTATCCCGACATCTATTACAACTGCTCCCTCTTTTATCATTTCCGGTTCAACAAACTCAGGAATACCAATTGCTGCAACCAAAATATCTGCTTGTGATGTTATTGAGACAAGGTTGTCTGTTTTGCTGTGGCAGATTGTCACGGTAGCATTTCCTGTTTTATCTTTCCTGAGAAATAGATTAGCTAAAGGTTTACCCACTATGTTGCTTCGTCCGATAATAACTATATGCTTACCGGTAGTAGCGATTTGATAATAATCGAGTATTTCAAGAACTGCTGCAGGAGTGCAGGGAATAAAATTTGATTCTTCCAGAAACAGATTACCTAAATTATATGGATGGAACCCATCAACATCTTTAAAAGGTGTGATAGCGTTAACTATTTTGTTTTCATCTATATGTTTAGGAAGCGGTTTCTGGAGCATAATACCATGTACATTCTTATTCTGATTTAGCTCGTTAATTACTAAGATAAGCTCATTTTCAGAGATTGTACTTTCAAATCTTGTAAGGTTTACTTCAACACCAATCTTTGCCCCGAATTTCACTAAGTTTTGGACATAGTATTCGGCTGCCGGGTCATTACCAATCATCACGACAGTTAAACTAGGAACTACCCCAAAAGCACGGATTTCGGAAGATAATAACTCATATTTATCTTTAGTAATCGGTTTCGCTTTTAGGATTACCATAGCTTATTTAGCAACTGCAACCTGTCTTGTTTCACGGATAACTGTAACTTTAATCTGCCCCGGATACTGAACTTCTTTCTCAATTCTGGTCGCAATATCATTAGCAATAAACGGAGTTTGAGAATCATCAATTGAACTTGGTTCCACAATTATACGCAGTTCGCGTCCGGCTTGGATAGCATAAGATTTGCTTACACCCTCGACAGCACTGGCGATTTCCTCAAGCTTTTCAAGACGCTGCATATAGCTCTCAAGCATTTCTCTTCTTGCCCCGGGACGAGCACCGGATATTGCATCACAAGCTTGAACAAGAGGTGCATAAACACTAATCGGCTCTACTTCCTCATGATGTGCCTCAATGGCATTGATAATAATCTTACTCTCACCGTTCTTACGGGCAATATTTGCTCCTATTGAGGCGTGAGAACCTTCGAACTCATGGTCAACTGCTTTTCCAATATCATGCAATAATGCTGCACGACGGGCAACTTCCTGATCTAAGCCCAGTTCAGCTGCCATAATACCGCACATCCATGCAGCCTCGATTGAATGCTGAAGAATATTCTGTCCATAACTTGTTCTGTAATGTAATCTACCAATCAATTTAATAATATTGGGAGACAGGTTATGTATATTTGCTTCCAGAGCAGCTTTCTCACCGAATTTTATCAGGCTTTCATCCATCTCTTTACCTGTTTTTTCAATCACCTCTTCGATTCTACCCGGATGAATGCGACCGTCAAGTATCAGTCTTTCAAGTGACAATCTTGCAACTTCTCGTTTTACAGGATCAAAGCAGGAAAGCACAACTGCCTCAGGTGTGTCGTCTATAATCAAATCTACCCCTGAAGCCTTTTCAAATGCCCTGATATTTCTTCCTTCTCTCCCGATGATTCTACCTTTCATCTCATCCGAAGGGAGTGATACTACAGCAACTGTGCTCTCTGATACATGGTCAACAGCCATTCTCTGAATTGAAAGAGAAAGTATTTCAGCTGCTTTCTTACCTGCATCGCTCTTAATCTGAGTAATCATCTGTCTGACTTCTCCGGAAATTTGCTTCCTGACGCTTTCTAACAACTCTTCTTTAAGAATCTCGGATGCTTCTTCTCGTGTCATTCCGGCAATCTCAATTAACTTCTTCTCCTGAGACTTTATCAAATTGTCTAATTCGATGTTTCTTTTCTCGATATCGGTCTCAAGCTGTTTGAGTGTAGCTTCCTGTTTTTGAAGAATGCTCTCTTTTTTATCGAGTGATTCTATCCTTTTCTCAAGTTTAGTAACTCTTTCATTGTAGGTATTTTCCTGAGTTCTCAGCTCTTTTTGTCTTTCTTTAATCTCATCTTCATAGATTTTCTTGGTTTTGTACCATTCCTCTTTTGCTTCAAGGATAGTTTCTTTTCGGATGGAGGCTAAATCATTATTTGCATCTTCAATTATCTTCTCTGCCTGATCTTTAGCAGTAAAGATGATGGCTTTAGAGCGTTGCTTTAAGATTAGAAATAGGATACCTGAGGCAATTAATCCTGCGATTAATCCAATCAGAATATATACAATACTCATCGATATTCCCTTTTTTGTTCAATATAAATATCTACCCGCAAAACCGTGCTTGTTTGACTGTTGTGAACCTCATTTAAGGTGGGCAGCTTACTAAAAGGCTTTACCAATCCGGTTATCCCGGCATAAATGCCACCGATAGCTTGCTTCCCTGAGCAACTGTAGTTCAAAAGCAACACATGTCACGCATATTGCAGGCAGAGATTTAAAGATTATCGTTTAATAAGGAATCGGCAGCATTTAGAACTGTTAGTTCGGAGCGAAGTGACTCTAACTCTTTCTTCAGATTAAGATATTCTTCAGTGAGTAAAAAGGAGAATAATACGAGTAGTTTGTCTCTATCAAGCTCATTAAATCGATTTGAGAGCTTGGATAATTCTGCATTTATATGGCGTTCCAATTGTTGTATATTCTCTTTAGAGTCAGTCTTCATCTGATATCTTCGACCGAATATCTCTATGCTGATAGATTCCATTTTATTTATTATATTTCGTCAAGCATAGGCAGTATATCCATGATTTTGGAAGAGATACTGCTGGTTTTTTGATTTGTTTCCTGGAGTAGTTTTCCAAGAGATTCTTGGGATTCTTTAAGAGAGGTAATTTGCAATTGCAAACCTTCTTTATCTTTCTCAAGTTCTGTTATCTTCTCATTTGCCATCTCAAGTTCAAGGCTTTTCTCGTCTCGCTCGTTCTCGGTTACGGCTAATTTCTCTTTTAACTCGCTATATTCTTCGTTAAGCTTACTGTGCTTTTCTTTTAGGTTTTTAAAGCCATCTATCAACCTCTGAATCTGCTGACCAAGTGCATTGTCCTGCGATTCCTGAGGGGTTGCCTGTTGTTGGTTGTCAAACATGTATTTTACCTCATTTTAATATTACATTGTTGCTCTAAGAGCTGAACAATTTTTTGGAAAAGGTTATCAATAAAGTTATCTGTCAATGTTTTTTTCTCTGAACCGTAGATTATTGAGAATGTAAGGCTTCTCATGCCATTTTCGATTCCCTTCCCACGATACTCATCGATTAACTTTATCTCCTTGATAATCGAAGGATTAACAGAATACATCAATTTTGTTAATACCTCAATTTTATGTTCCTGAGAAACTACAAAAGAGAGGTCTCTCCGGATTAGTGGATATCTGGCCGGCTCTACATAAACAGTCGATTTTTTTACAGATATTTTAAGCAATTCAGTAATATTGAGATCGAAAATAAACAAATCCTGCTTAAACTCCATAATATCAATCCCGAATGCCTCCACTACTGAAGGATTCAATTTACCGAAGCTCCCGATTTTCTTTCCCTTTATCTCTACTGAAAGGGATAAGTTTGGGATTAGATACGATTCATCACAGGGAACAAATGAGAAATCTTCTACTTTGTGAATATCAAGCAACTCTTCTGTTACTCCCTTAACATCATAGAAATCAAAACTTTGTTCCTTCTCTTTCCAATATTTATCAATTAATCTTCCGGTCATCAATCCGGTTAACTGATAATTCTCCGAATAACTCCCATCGATATTATGATAAACCTTATTTATTTCAAAGGTTTTTATATCGTAATTTCCTCGATTAAGATTATAAACAGCGACCTTAATCTGGTCGATTATCAGATTTGTTCTCATAATGGAAGAATCAATACCTTGAGGATTGATTAAACGAACAGCCTTCCGAAGATAGCTGTTTTCCGGAAGCAGTAACTTCTCAAAATCTGATGGATTTGCAAATGAAAGAGTCACTGTATCATAGAATCCATTATTAACTAAAATATCTTGAATTTTTCGGCGAGAGCTGAAGATTTCATGATTCATTATCTGTTGGGGCTTGTTTTTCTCCTCAACATTGTTATATCCATGAAGTCTAATTATCTCTTCAATCAAATCTATTTCTCTTAACAAATCATTTCTATAATAAGGTACAAGAAAGTGCAGGCTTTGATTCACTTCTTTAACAAACTCAAGTCCCAGGTTTTGCATAAAACCGATGATGGTACTATTATCCAAATCGATAGTCAGCAGTTTCTTTACTCTTGCTGTTCTTAAGGTTACTTCCAGTTTCTCAAGTTTTATAGAGCAAACATCCAAGCTTCCTTCTATAAGGACACCCTCCGCTAACTCGCAGATTAATTCGCATGCTCTTCTACTGATGATTTCACAAGTTTCTGGACTTAGGCCTCTTTCAAACCGGTAAGACGAATCGGTAAATATCTTGTGATTATATGATGTTTTACGAATTGTGGCATACTGGAAACAAGCTGCCTCTAATACAATAGTCGTTGTTGCTTCGCTAATACTCTTACCTACTGAGCCAATAACACCCGCTAAAGCTCCTGGAGTCTTACCATCAGCTATGACGAGGTCAGAGTTTACAAGCTTATATGTTTCACCATTCAGGGCTTCAATCTCTTCGCCTTCAATTGCATCGCGTACAATAATCTCTTTTCCCTCGAGTTTATCATAATCAAAGGCATGCAATGGATGTCCCCATTCCATCATTACGAGATTGGTTATATCCACAACATTGTTGATTGGTCGCAATCCCATTGCCAATAAGTGCCTTTTCAGCCAATCTGGAGATTCTTTAATAACAACATTTTTAATTACTCTTGCAATATAACGGGTACACTTTTCAGGTTCAAGAACAGATAGCTTTAAATAATCAGTAATATTTTCCACAGCTTTTGGCATAACCGGCTCATTTAGATGAAGCGGTAGGTTAAACAGTGCTGAAAGATCGCGTGCTACGCCTATCATCCCGAGTAAATCCGGGCGGTTGGGAGTTATCTCAACTTCAAAAACAGTATCATCCAACTTTAGATAGGCTGCAAGATTCATCCCTACAGGTGCATCAGAAGGAAGCTCTATGATTCCGTCATGATTGTCGGATAACTCAAGTTCTTTCTCTGAGCAAATCATTCCACTGGATTCAAATCCTCGAATCTTTGTCTTCTTAATCTTAAACTCGCCCAATTCTGTTCCAATTGGGGCAAAGGCAACCACAAGGCCTTTCCTGACATTCGGTGCTCCGCAGACAACATTCATTGACTCTTTTCCGTCGAAGACCTGACAAAGGCTTAAATGATCCGAATCCGGCATCTTCTCGCAAGAAGTGACTTGGGCAATAATAATCTGTCTGAGTAAAACTCCGGTTTTCTCAACACCTTCAACTTCTATCCCGGCAAAAGTAAGTTTATCCTCAAGCTCTTCCGGTGAAATTTTTAAATCTATGTACTGTTTAAGCCAGTTATAACTAATCCGCATTTTTACCTATCTGTTTTCGTTTCTAAATTGCTTCAACACTCGTAAATCATTATCAAACAATACTCTGATATCTTTGATGTCATATTTCAGCATGGCAATTCTATCCATCCCGAGTCCGAAGGCAAAGCCGGTATATTTCTCCGAGTCTATGCCCGTATGCTTAAACACATTGGGGTCAACCATACCGGCTCCCCCCATCTCCAGCCAACCACTTTCTTTACAAACTCGGCATCCCTTGCCTCCACAGGCTACACAACTGATGTCTATTTCTGCACTGGGTTCTGTGAATGGGAAGAAATGTGGTCTGATACGAGACTTAGTCCCAGCACCGAACATCTTTACCACAAACTGGTTTAGAGTATCTTTTAGGTCTGCAAATGACACATTCTCATCCACATAAAGAGCTTCCACCTGATGGAAAACCGGCGAATGAGTTGCATCTATTTTATCATTGCGATAAGCCCTTCCGGGGGAGATTATCCTGATTGGTGGTACATATCTCTCCATCGTTCTTATCTGAACTGGAGAAGTATGAGTACGAAGTAACTGGCTGTTCTCCACATAAAAAGTATCTGCAAGATTACGGGATGGATGGTCTTGAGGAGTGTTCAAGGCATCGAAATTGTGGAACTCATCTTCGATATCGGTTCCTTCTGCAACTTCAAATCCCAGACTAATGAACACATCCTCTATCTCCCTCCAAATAAGAGTGAGTGGGTGCAGCGAGCCTTTATTGAATCGCCTACCCGGCATGGTCAGGTCAACTGAAGAGCCCTTATGCTGTCTGTCAATCTCGGCAGACTTCAGGGATTCCTGCTTCTCGGTTATCAGGTTATCAAGAACACCTTTGGCATCATTAATCGCCTTTCCGAATGCGGGTCTTTCCTCAGGGGTTAAATCCCGAAGTTTTAGCATCAGTTGACTTAACTCACTCTTCTTCCCAAGAAAAGAAGATTTCAAATTCAGCAGTTCAGGCAGAGACTTCGCATTTAAAATCTGCTGTTCAGCTGCTTCGATTATTCTTTTCAAATCTTCTTTCACGGTTATTATTCACCTTTTGCCATACGGCAAATATGAGCAAACGCCTCTGCATCGTGCCAAGCCAGATGGGCAAGTACTTTGCGGTTGATTTTGATTTGAGCATTGTGCAAACCATGAATCAATTGACTGTAGGATAAACCGTTGATTCTGCTTCCTGCGTTTATACGGGTAATCCAGAGACGACGGAAATAGCGTTTCCTTTGCTTTCTGTCACGGTAGGCATAAGACCAACCTTTCTCTACTGTCTGGCGTGCAAGTTTATATAATCTGCTACGGACACCAAAGTATCCTTTAGCTGCTTTTAAATAGCCTTTTTTTCTTCTTTTGGCGGCAACATTGTTCGTTGAGCGTGGCATGTCATTCTCCTTTAATTATTAAATATTCTTAAGCTTAGCAACCGAGCATCTTTTTGATTCTCGGTACATCAACGCTCATGGCTACGGCAGATGCTCTCAGATGTCTCTTTAGCTTTCTGCTTTTCTTGGTTTTAATGTGAGCAGCTTTGGCGTGATGACGCTTAATCTTACCGGTCCCGGTAAGCTTAAATCTCTTGGCTGCCGCCCTATGGGTTCTCATTTTAGGCATTATTCCTCCTCTATTTTCGTCTATTCTTCGATTACATCACTGTCGCCCTGATCAGGTATATCACTGACATCATAGGCTGCTTCGTTTCTCGCAACTATCTTATCAATCTCTTTCTTTGGGCTCACTACCATGGACAAGAGATTCCTGTCGCTTCTCGGACGGGAATCCACTTCTATAAGGGCTGCCAAATCCGCTGTCAATTTCTCTAAAAGCTCAAATCCAATCTCTTTGTGAGCCATCTGACGACCACGGAATCTGACGGTGAACTTCACCTTATTATGCTGTTTTAAAAACTTTATCGCATTCTTCTTTTTGAAATTGTAATCATGCTCTTCCGTATTAGGACCGAACTTAATCTCTTTCACCTGTACGACATGTTGTTTTTTTCTGGCTTCGCGTGCCTTGCGTTCTTTCTCGTAATAGTACTTACTAAACTCAAGTATTCGACAAACCGGGGGCACTGCTTTAGGAGATATTTCCACTAAATCCATGCCGGCTTCTTCTGCCAGCTTCAAGGCCTGTTTTAAACTTACAATGCCTATCTGTTTGCCGTCGGGACCTATCAAACGAACCTCACGGGCTGTTATCTGGTTGTTGATCATTTCCTTTGGGACGACCTCTTTGGTTTTAGCCTTCCCTTTTCTAATCCGAATTATAATAAACCTCCTGTCTATTATGGTTTACAATTTTCTCCGCCAATTAAAAAAGGCGGTCAATGCCGCCTGCTATTATAATAAATAATCTTAATTACTTATCATCAACCTTACGCATATTAAGATGGTAAGGTAGAAGCAGACTGCTTCATTTCCTTAATGACAATTACAAATTTAACGACTGCATAAACTCGTCAAGTAAAAGATGTTATCCACTATGCTTTTTGTGAAATCTTGGCTATAGCTGAATTAGAAAATGAACTCGGATTTGTAATTACGATTTGCGTTCGCCTGTAATGGACGATATGGACTTCATGTACATGTCTCTATTAATTTAGTTATGTCCATTCTGCCTTTATCTATTTCGTCACCACTTTTGTCTTTCTGTCAGCATTTATGTCCATCCAGTCCATTTATCTGTTTGACCACCTCCATATTTCTTCCTCTATTTCTCTATTCTATTGGAAAACTGATTAGCATTTATACGCAATCATCTACTTGATTGATTAATCCAATAAATGAATTGACTCAGATGATTAACTGCGGAAACTGAAGCTATCAATGTTCAGGAGAAATGCTGTTATGAAAAAAGCGTTAATGATCCAATTATCTATCCCGAGAGCTAATCCGTTGGAATACAAAGCAAATGTGCATCTTGCCCCGGGATATCTGAAGGCGTTTGCAATGACCAGATGTCCGGATTGGGAGATTGAGATAATGCCGAGAGTTTATACAGATTGCCTGAATGTGAGAGCTGTTATAAGCTATATCTGCTCCTCAGGTGCCGATTTGGTATGTTTTTCGACATATCTCTGGAACATTGATAAAACTCTTCACATTGCCTCAGAGGTGTTGAAGATTTATCCGTCACAGAAGATACTCTTTGGAGGACCTGAGGTTAACAGCGATAATCAGACTCTGCTGGCAGACCCTTCCTTCACTGTTGGAATCTCGGGAGAGGGGGAAATTCCCTTTGTCGATTACCTCAATGAAAAGCCCTACGATGAGATTTCTGGTCTCATTTATAAAAAAGACGGGAAGATTATTGCCAATCCTGTTACCGCCTGCAGACCACCTCTGACGGTTGAGGAGAATCCCTATATTTTGAATATTATTGAGACAAAACCGGATGAAACCCTCTTTTTCGAGACAATCCGTGGTTGTCCCTTCCGGTGCAGATTCTGTTATTACAATAAGTTATACGATAATATCATCCATATGTCTGAGGATTACATTCGTGCAATGATGCGTAAGGCTCGGGAGGGTAGATTTACCGAAGTTTTTCTGCTTGACCCTTCATTTAATGTTCAACCGCATTTTGACAGGATTCTGGATATTATTGCAGAAGAAAACCCCGATAATCAGTTGGAAATCCATACAGAGATGAGAGCTGACCTACTCACTTACAATCAATTGGAACGACTTGTTGAACTGAATTTTAAGGGTATAGAGGTCGGGTTGCAGACAACCAATCCCAAAGCTCTGGAGTTGATGAATCGTACCCAGGACCTAAATAAACTGACGATTAATACCCGAATGCTCATTCAAAAAGAGGTAAACTGTAAAGTTGATTTGATTGTGGGGCTTCCGGGTGATACATTGGAGGGTTTTAAGAAATCTTGTGACTATGTTCGCAAGTACGAGTTGCATCAGGATATTCAGGTTTTTCAGCTTTCAGTGCTTCCTGGCACTTATTTCTCCATAAATTCAAACAAGTATGGCTTGGAATATACGCACAAATCACCCTACTATGTACTTAATCTACCCGATTTTTCTCGAAAAGAGATGAAGGAAGCCTTTAACTATGCAAGTGAAGTCTTCGAGATTAACTTCGATCCGGTATCTCCATCATTTCTGGCAACGGATTTTACAGGAATAGAAGAGGATAGACCTGTATTCTTCGATTCAGATGTTTATCCTGTGCACAAACTACTTATTGAGAGCTTCTCGCATCCACCTGAGAAGCATATATCAGAGCTTGCCGAGAGTTGTGCCCTGCATTTTCGTGTGAAATCTGTGTATGAACATATTGATGAAATTTTGAAACCGTTGCAAAATCTTACGGCAATGCTACCCTTTAACTGCTTTGAGATTATTATTGAAGCGGAAGAGATGATGGACCCCGACTTCTTGATGAGTCTTACGGCTGCTGTTGAGATTAACTACGAGCATTTTGTGAACAGAGATATTCGTGCTTTTTATCCCGATGATGAGCAGATTACCACCCGCCTGACAGTGGTCTTACCGGAGAAATGTATGTCTGAACGAGGTTTCCCGCTATTAAGCACCTATGCCGAAGTATATCTGATTGTTACTGACCTTGAGCCTCTCCATATCGAGCAACTGCTTACTGCAGGTTATGGACTCTACTTTAAAGGCGATATGCAGGCATTAATTTTTGATTTCCTTAAGCATGGAGAAATGCTCTCCGATTTCACTCTATTCGAATCTTATCTCTTCGAACAGCTGAAATATGAAGCCTGGGAAGATGGCTCAAGATTCTACTGGCCAAATCAGGTGGAGATTTAGATGTAACCTCCGATTTCTTAGAATAAATCAATTCAACGGACTTCCTTGCAAAGCGAGGAATTCAGTGTTTTTCTATTCCTTTGTCGATGGTGTGTTCAAAATCAGCCCATGTAGGGCTGGGCATTTTCAGCGGGACTTCCTGCGAAGCAGGGAGTTTCGTGTTTCTTCTCCTGCATATTGCTCTTAGCTATTAATTATAGATTGTAGACTATTAATTATTCATTGCAGGGAGTTCCACCTTTTCGTCTGAGCACAGTCAATATTCTAAGGAAGTCCGCTCTCGCTGAGGTTCTTGCAAACTCCTGAATATTTAAGCGAGAGTTCATAGCGAAGCAGGGAGTTCCGTGTATTATGCGTTCTCTTCGCATTGCCCCAAACTCGCTTTGCTCGTAATGGTGCGAGCTCAGAAGGGTATTAGGGAGGTACTGCTTCAGCTGTACTCTTGGAAAAAATAGTGAGCTAAAGCAACACCTCCAGACTGAAAAAATGCCGACAGGATGTCGGCGTACCCAATCGGATTCGCATTGCCCCGAACTCGCTTCGCTCGTATTGGTGCGAGCTTGGTGTTGTGTGTATTAGGGGTAGCACCATTTGAAAGGTCTCGTAAACTCAACCATTTCAAAGGTATATAATGTCTTGCATTTGTCTGTGCTTTC
>JAFGVF010000347.1 GCA_016938155.1 Candidatus Cloacimonadota bacterium | reverse complement strand
CACTATATCATTCTCAAAGACAAGCAGTTAAAGACCTTTTGTTACGATGAATGGGACGTCTCTGCTTTTGAGAAAAGCAGGCTCAGTTTTGAGGAAGCAGTGGAACAATACAGAAGCATCTTTCTGGACAGCGTCAAACTGCAGATGCGCAGCGACGTGGAGGTCGGTTCCTGCCTGAGCGGAGGGATGGATTCCAGTGCCATAGTTTGTGCAGCGGTAAAGCAGACTGACAAACCCTTTCAGACCTTTTCCTCTTACTACGATGAAGACAAAACTCTGGACGAGCGGCAATGGATAAAGTACGTCACGGAGCAGACGAAGTCCATTTCAAACCTGATTTCTCCTGCTCCGGAAAAGACCATTGAGTGGTTTGAGAAAGCCACGTGGCACAATGATTTACCGGTGGGAGCTGGCTTTGTATCACAATATGCAGTAATGCAGCTGGCCCGGGAAAAAGGGGTCAAAGTGCTTTTGGACGGGCAGGGAAGTGATGAACTGACAGCTGGTTACAACCATGCTTTCTACCGTTACTTTGCGGATCTGGCCAGGCAGGGCAAGCTCACTGCCCTGTTTCCGCAGTTCTTTGATTATCTCAAAGGCAAACCATTGACCACTTTTATCACCACCATTCCCAAGATCAAGATGTCGGCGTTCTTCAGGGAAAACCTGCTCTACAACATCGAATTCAGCTTCTACCGATTTGAGCCTTTCAATGATAACTTCAAGAGGCTGCTCAGGCCCCAGCTCCCAAGCAGAAGACATTTACTGGATGAAATCAAGAATTTACCCACTTCCAGACTGAGCAATTTCCTCTACAACATGATGCACAGCACATCTATCCAGACTCTGCTGCACTATGAAGACCGCATGGCAATGGCGCACAGCGTGGAAAGCAGGGTTCCGTTTCTGGACCACCGTTTGGTGGAGCTGGCTTTTTCTCTGTCCGGTTCTTACAAAATCAAGCCTCCCATCGGTAAATACGTGCACCGGGAAGCTATGCAAAACATTATCCCTGCAGCAATTTACAACCGTAAGGATAAGGCAATCTTCTCCACCCCGTTTTATTCCAAGTGGTTAAGTGGTCCCCTAAGGTCTTATGTGACAGATATCTTTGCCTCTCAGGAGTTTAAACAGCGCGGTATCTACAATCTGCCCATCATCAAACAAAAATGGAACAATCTCAGCAGAGGCAGTAAAGCCGATTCCGAAATGCTCTTTAATATCCTTGCTTTGGAGACCTGGTTCAGAACGTTTAAGTAATCGACAAAATAAAGCTTGACTTCAGGAATATAAACGGTTGCACTGTTTCTGACAAACACGTAGTTAGGGAGAGAGGTTATGTGTAAATATTATTTTACGCTTGTGATAATACTAATCCTTCTGCAAACGTGTCTGATGGCAACCGATTCCAGACCTTATGGCAAAAGGATACAATCATCTCATTCCCATTCGGAAGTGAATCAGTTTCCCTGGTATTCAGATACATACGGCACTTATTATTACTCTTCTGACAATACAGCTTTTTTTGATTCAATAACTTATGTATACTCAACAAGCGATTTCTGGCTTTGGGGATTGTGTCACGATTATACATACAAATACAGACATAACGTCTATTATCAGGATGGTAATGAGTATGCAGAACATCATGAATATAGAGGTAATCCTCCACAACTTCTCAAGATCAACATAGTTGTCAGAAATTCGGCAAAACAGATTATCGAACACAACAAAGTATCCTATAATGATAATGGAACGATCAATAATAGGTGGAGTTGGGAGCCTTACTACAACTCTTATGGCAAGCCAGACAGTGTTTATTATGAATCTCTTGGCTATGGCAACATAAACAGAGTTAACTACTTGTTTCAATATGACAATCTGCAAAGAATCAACCAAGTTTTGATGTATATATATGAAAATGATGGTTGGTCAATGAAAAAACGTACCGTTCATCATTATAACGATGATGCAATTCAATATCCTGCAACCATGCGTTTTATAGATTACAGCTACAGCTCGATATCCGGTTGCTTGATAGGTCTCCTGTATGTATGTGATATGGATTATCCTCCGCAGACCATAGGCGTGGAAAGATGGAATGGAAGTGCATGGGTTCCGGATCAGCAGACATATTACGTAAATGTAAATAACAGCACAGGTCTGGTCAGTATTTCGATTCAGGATGATTATTATTACGGTTCTGTCTCAACTTACAGATTTTCACTGGCAACAGGCCTTTATCGGGGTAGCTATTCACACGGCGGCGGTGGAGAAGTTTGGGGTTCCTCAAGTATTACCTGGGAAGATTATGTTGCCAATCAGGATGAATACCTTCCGGAAACAGCATCAGCAATACTCTTGACTGCCTATCCCAATCCTTTTAAAAACAACCTGATTATTCATACGCAAGATAAATCTCTTGAGAATATCTCCATCTACAATATCAAAGGACAGCTAATCCGTTCCTGGAAAGATATAAGAACAGATGAACTGACCTGGGACGGCAAAGATGAATCCAATCATTCTGTCAGCAGCGGAATTTATCTGATTAAAGCCAGACAGGGTAATCAGATGTCCACTGCCAAGGTATTAAAGTTTCAATAGTGAATTAAGAAGGGAATATGAAAAACAAGAACAGGCTTGTCTTTTTAATGGTTTTTACTTTGCTAACAATTAGTCTTTTATCTTACGAAACAAACAGGCATTATGCTCTTTTGCAAAAGAATTACAGCATAACGCCTATGTATGCAGATTTTTCTGGCGGAACACTTTATGATTATGATTACGTCGAAGAGAATAATAATCTGCTTTTATCACATATTTGTGAACAGCTGTGGAGTGAGGAAAATGGAGTAATCACCTATTACCCCGAAGCACTCCAGACATTATCTCATGTTTATCAAAGCAACGGAAGTGAAACAACTCTGATTTATACAGCAACAGATTCACTGAATAACTTCTTATATAGAATGGGTTACACATATGACGATCAGGAAAGGCTAACCGCTTATTATGATGAAAGTAACAATCATTTGTTTTTACAAAAAATGTATTATAGCTCTTTTACTGTTCCCGACAGTATTTATTATTCCAGACATCATTATGGAACAACGAATTATGGAAAATTCATTAATACATTAGACAGCTTATACAGAATCAATAATGAATATTATTATACTTCTTCAGATTCTATAATTTGGGAGATTTTCTCGATAACAACTATTGCATACAACGGCTTGCTTGATTACTCTTTAAATTTCAATTCTCCATTAATAATGGATTTATCTCTATCACGGTTTTTATATTCACAGGACTATAAAGTAGCATCTATTAATCGATTTTTTCCAGCAGATTCTCATACCTATACATATAATTATCATTATAACTACTCAGATAACACCCTGATTGTATCTAATGGAGGAAGTAGATCCTATGAGTTTAACATTAATGGCTATATAACGAGAACAGAGCTCAATGATAACTTTTCAGAGATAATTATAAGAAATGACTATATCTGGGGTGAATACACAAGCAATGAAGATGATTACATTATATCAACAAAACTTTCTGTCTATCCCAATCCCTTCAAAGCTGACCTTAACATCACAATAGACAGAAAAACACCTATTTACCCAGACATCTCCATCTACAACATCAAAGGACAGCTAATCCGTTCCTGGAAAGATGTAAGAACAGATGAACTGACCTGGGACGGCAAAGATGAATCCAATCATTCTGTCAGCAGCGGGATTTATCTGATTAAAGCCAAACAGGGCAATCAGATATCCACTGCCAAGGTAATAAAGTTTCAATAGTGAATTAAGAAGGGAATATGAAAAACAAATACAGGCTTGTCACCTTAGTAGTATTTACTTTGCTGACAATAAGTCTATTTTCTATCAAAAATAACAGACATTATACTCTTTTACAAAAAGAAACAGAGTGTTGGGGAGTTCAGGATACCGGATACGGCACAATATATAACTACGACTATTCTGAATTGGGTGGTAATCTTGTGATGTCAGAACTGGGTATACAAAATTGGGAATCAGTTTATTTCACAATATTTTATGACCCTGAATATCACTATGTTGTGCAATATGAAATGAGTACAGGAAATGATGGTAACACCTATGTTTATACTGTGTTAGACTCAGCTCAAGCGATTGCTTTCAGATACACCTACACTATAAATAATCAAAATAAACTGGCTTTTTACCAATACTGGAAAAATGGTAATTATAGCTATTCAACAACAAAAAGACTCTTTTACAATCCTTCAGGAGTCTTGGACAGTATTTTTTATTCCTCTCATTCTTATCCCAATCGATCACATTATATCAAAAACATCTTTGCTCATGATTCTTTGGACAGAATCACTACAATCCAGAAATTCAATTCGACCGATTCGCTTAATTGGAACCCTTCGTACTTAAGAACCGTTTATTATGGTATCCCGCTGCCTTTTGAACTACATCTTAATATACCAGAAACAAGCGACTCTGACCCATTTGAATATTTATATTGTCCTGATTATAGGGTGGATTCACTTGTCACACATTACATCAACGACAACTACTATGTTACAGAGAGTTACTCATATAGCCTAAGTAATAATGTTCTGACAATTATGTTTCCGGAATATATTGGTGAAAAGGTTTTACAATTTAACGCTTCGGGTTATCTAATTACAAACAGCAATCCTGGTTATCCAAATTCGTCGGGTACATATTACACTTGGGGTGAATATGTTGTCAGTAATGAGGATGATTATAT